>JALOLG010000360.1 GCA_025456105.1 Ilumatobacteraceae bacterium
CGCCCGACGAGATCAACATGATCGCCCAGGACGACCCCCGCCACCGCCAGCAGCGCCTGCTCGTGCAGGGCCGGTTCACCCCCCATGCCGTCGCCGAGCAGGCCCACGAGGTCCAGGTGCTCACTGCGCAGCTGGTCGACGCGTTCGTCGGTGACGGCGAGCTCGAAGTGGTGGAGGCCCTCGCCGGGCAGCTGCCCGCGCGGCTGACCTGCCGGCTCCTCGGCTACCCGGAGGACATGTGGCGCGAGGTGAAGAGCTGGAGCGAGCGGCTGATGCGCATCGACATGCGTGAGCGCGACGGGCACACGTTCTGCGAGTTCGTCGACGCCAACGTCGAGTTCGCGACGGCGCTCGGCGAGGTGGCCAAGGACCGCATGGCCTGCCCGGCCGACGACCTGATCTCCACCTGGCTCCACGCCGAGATCGACGGCGAGCGCCTGCCGCCGGCGGCCGTGGTGCACGAGACGGGGCTGTTCATCTCCGGCGGGGCCGAGACGACCCGAACCGCCATCAGCCACGGGCTGCGGGCCTTCGCCGACCACCCCGACCAGTGGGAGGCGATGGCCGCCGATCCGTCGCTGATCCCGGGTGCCGTGGAGGAGGTCCTGCGCTGGGTGACGCCGCTCAACAACATGTTCCGCCGGGCGGGGGCGGACACCACGATCGGTGATCAGCCGATCCACCGCGGTGACCGGATCATCATGCTGTACCCCTCGGCGAACCGCGACGAGGCGGTGTTCGACGACCCGTTCCGCTTCGACATCCGGCGCGACCCGAACCCGCACCTGGCCTTCGGCTTCGGTACCCACCTGTGCCTCGGCACCCACCAGGCCCGGGCCACGCTCGCCGAGGTCTTCGGCCAGCTCTCGCAGCGGATCACGAACCTGCGGGTGGTCACCGAGCCCGACGTGGAGCCGAACATCTTCGCCCGGGCGGTCAGGCGCTTCGACCTGGGCTTCGATCCGCGCTGAGGCCGCGCCACCCGGCGTGGGCCCAGGCGGCGAGGTCGGGCGCGGCCAGCTGCGCCACCCGCTCGGCGTAGTGCTCGCGGTCGGCGTCGGTGGTGAGCCGGAGCCACTCGCCCGAACCGCCCGCACGGAAGAAGCCGGACGGGTCGAGGAACACGCCCGCACCGCCGTCGGGCACGAGCTGGTCGGCGCGCGCCCGCATGGCGTCGAGTCCGGCGGCCTCGGCGTAGCGCTCGACCTGCTCCGGTGCGGCGTCGATGCCGAGCACGTCGGCGAGCCGCGTGATCTCGCCGGGGAGGTCGGCCCGGTAGTCGCCGTAGTGGAAGAGCGCCACGTTCGGCAGGTCGCGGCGCTGCCACCCGGTGTCGAGGTGGTGCAGCACCGAGGCGAGGCAGGTCTCGCGCAGATCGTCCTCGTCGACGAACAGGCGGAACCGGTCGGCGGGATCGTCGGGCCACGCACGACCCGACATCACCTCGGGCAGGTCGTCGAGCCCGACGGCGCGGGCGCGGGCGTCGATCACGCGCGAGACGTCGGCGTTGTCGCGGTGGTGCTGCCACGAGATCGCGACATCGCGCGGGTCGCGCCCGACGACGAGGTAGGTGACGCGGTCGTCCCACGGGAGGCCGTCGAGCGGCGTGTGGGTCTTGATGAACCGGCGGTGGGTCTGGGCGGCGAGCATCGCGTGCACGTCCTCGACCGACCGCAGGTTCATGTCGAGCCACGGCGAGAGCGTGTCGAGACGGTCGGGGAGGTCGGGGCCCTCGAAGATCAGCAGTGCGCACAGCATCTGGGTGAGCGTCGTCCCGCACTTGGGAGGGGTGGAGATGATGATGTCGTCGGGACGCAGCTCGAAGCCGTCCCAGCGGTCGCTGTTGGCGATCACCGAGCGGTAGCGCTTCGGCGTGACCATGGTTCCTCCCTCACGTACTCTGCGGCGCCATGGCCGACATCACCAGCCTTGCCGACATCGTCCGCGTGCACGCTGCCGAGCGTCCCGAGCAGGTCGCGCTGATCCTCGACGAGCGGCGGCTCACCTGGGCCGAGCTGTACGAGCGGGCGAGTCGCGTGGCGCAGGCGCTGCGGGCCGCCGGGGTGGGGGCGCAGGACCGGATCGCGTTCCTCGACAAGAACGGCATCGAGCACTTCGAGGTCTTCTTCGGCGCCGCGCTGCTCAACGCGGTGTGCGTCGACGTGAACTGGCGGCTGGCCGCGCCCGAGGTGCAGTACATCGTCGACGACGCCGAGGCGAAGGTGTTCATCGCCGGCCCCGACTTCGTCCCCGTGCTCGACGCGATCGCCGACCAGCTGCCGAAGGTGCGCACGTTCGTGGCGATCGGCGGAGGCTCCGCGCGGGCAGTCGACTACGAGTCGTGGGTGGCGAGCGGTGAGCCCGTCGATCCAGGGGCGGTGAGCGCCGCCGACGACGTGGCCTTCCAGCTCTACTCGTCGGGCACCACGGGCCGGCCCAAGGGCGTGATGCTCACCAACGACAACTTCTTCGGGCTGCTGCCGCTCGCGAAGGACATGTGGGAGCTGTCGCCCGACGCGGTCAACCTGGTCGCGATGCCGCTGTTCCACATCGGTGGCGGCGGCTGGGCGACGGCGGGGATGTACGAGGGCGCCACGAGTGTGATCCTGCGCGACCTCGACCCGGGCCGGCTGGTGACGATGATCGGCGAGCTCGGCATCACCCACGCGTTCCTGGTGCCCGTGGCGCTCCAGTTCATGCTGATGGTGCCCGGCGTGGAGGACATGGACTTCTCGACGCTGAAGGTGTTCGTCTACGGCGCCTCGCCGATCAGCGAGGAGGTGCTGGCCCGCAGCGTCGAGGTGTTCGGGTGCAAGTTCTGGCAGGCGTACGGCCTCACCGAGACCACCGGTGCGGTGGTGAACCTGCCGCCCGAGGACCACGACCTGTCGGGCCCCAACCGGCACCGGCTGCGGTCGTGCGGTGTGCCCGGTCCCGGCGTCGAGGTGCGCATCGTGGGCAACGACGGCGCCACGGACGTGCCGACCGGGGA
>JALOLG010000361.1 GCA_025456105.1 Ilumatobacteraceae bacterium
CCGCCTCCCGGAGGCGGCATGCCAGACTGGGTGACGTGCGCCGCAGCTGAACCGGTCCGATCCGCTCGCTCCCGTCGGAGGTTCACCCCATGACTGCCACGCTCACCGCCCGCTCGCTCTCGGTCACCCGGGCCGATCGCTGGATCCTGCGCGACGTCGATCTCGTCGTCGCGCCAGGTCGTCGCATCGGGCTCGTCGGGCCCAACGGCGTCGGCAAGTCGACGCTGCTCGCCGTGCTGTCGGGCGCGCTCGCGCCCGACGCCGGTGCGGTCGTGCGGTCGCCTGCCGAGGCGCTCGTGGGGTGGCTGGGTCAGGAGCCCGAGCGCCGGCCCGGCGAGTCGGTGCGAGGGATGCTCCGTCGGCGCACCGGGGTCGACGCCGCACAGCTCGAGCTCGACGCGGCGACCGCCGCGCTCGCCGCGGGCGACCCGGACGCCGCCGACCGCTACGCGATCGCGCTCGACCGGTGGCTGTCGGCGGGTGCCGCCGATCTCGACGCACGCATCGACACGGTGTGGGCCGAGCTCGGCCTCGGTGCCGAGCTGCTCGAGCGGCCCACCACGGTGCTGTCGGGCGGTGAGGCGGCCCGATCGTCGCTCGCGGTGCTGCAGCTGAGCCGGTTCGACGTGTACCTGCTCGACGAGCCCACCAACGACCTCGATCTCGACGGCCTCGCCCGGCTCGAGCGGTGGGTCGACGGCCTGGCCGCCGGGCTCGTCGTCGTGAGCCACGATCGTCGGTTCCTCGAGCGGGTCGTCACCCACGTCGTCGAGCTCGACGAGTTCGAGCACACCGCGACGGAGTACGCCGGTGGCTGGGAGGCCTACCTCGCCGAGCGGGAGCTGGCTCGGCAGCACGCGTGGGAGCGGTTCGAGGCGTACGACACCAAGCGCCGCGGTCTGGCCCAGCGGGCCCAGCGCGAGCGCGAGTGGGCCTCGCAGGGCCTCGCCCGGGTGAAGCGGACCGACGAGCCCGACAAGAACATCCGGGCGTTCAAGCTGAACCAGACCGAGCAGCTCGCCGGTCGGGCGGCGCGCACGGAGCGGGCGATGGAGCGCCTCGAGCGGGTCGACAAGCCGCGGACGCCGTGGGAGCTGCGCTTCGACATCGCCGGTGCGGAGCCGAGCGGCGAGGTGGTGGTGCGCTGCGCGGGTCTCGTCGTGGAGCGCGGCGACTTCCGGCTCGGCCCGGTCGACCTGCTCGTGGAGCGAGGGGAGCGGGTCGCCCTGGTGGGCGCCAACGGCAGCGGGAAGTCGACGCTGATCGATGCCCTCCTGGGTCGCGTCGCACCCGTCGCGGGGTCGGCGGCGCTCGGGCCGTCGGTGGTGGTGGGCGAGATCGAGCAGGCGCGGGGCCGGTTCCTCGGCGACGTCCCGCTGGTGCGGGCCTTCCAGGACGCGACCGGCTGGACCGTCGCCGATGCCCGCACGCTGCTCGCCAAGTTCGGTCTCGTCGGCGCCCACGTCGAGCGCCCGGCGGCCACGCTGTCGCCGGGCGAGCGCACCCGAGCGGCGATGGCGCTGCTCATGGCGACGGGCACGAACCTGCTGGTGCTCGACGAGCCCACCAACCACCTCGACCTGCCGGCGATCGAGCAGCTGGAGCAGGCCGTCGACGCCTTCGACGGCACCGTGGTGCTCGTCACCCACGACCGCACCTTCCTCGAGCGCTTCCGGGCGACCCGTCGGATCGAGCTCGTCGCCGGCCAGGTGGCGCTTTCGTGATTGGGGGGTGTCGATACGACACCCCCCAATCACGAAAAGCAGGGGCGCGCACCCCATCGGTAGCCTCCGCCCATCGCCGACCACCCCGTGCTCGAGGCGTTCTCGCCCGCCGTCCGGGCCTGGTTCGCGACGTCGTTCCCGGAGCCGACCGCGGCCCAGGCGCAGGGCTGGCCGCACATCGCCGGTGGCGAGCACACGCTCATCTGCGCACCCACGGGCAGCGGCAAGACGCTCACCGCGTTCCTCGCGTCGATCGACCGTCTCGTCACCACGCCGAGACCCGACGGCCGCAGCCACCGCACCCGCGTGCTGTACGTCTCACCGCTGCGGGCGCTGGCCTTCGACGTCGAGAAGAACCTGCGCTCGCCGATCGTCGGGATCGGTCTCGCGGCCGAGCGGCTGGGCGTGCCGTTCGTCGAGCCCGAGGTGGGGATGCGCACCGGCGACACGCCCGCCAACGAGCGCCAGCGGCTGATCCGGCGCCCGCCCGACATCCTCATCACCACGCCCGAGAGCCTCTACCTGATGCTCACCTCGTCGGCCCGCGAGACGCTCGTCGGCGTCGAGTCGGTGATCGTCGACGAGATCCATGCGCTCGCCACCACCAAGCGGGGCGCGCACCTGTCGCTGTCGCTCGAGCGCCTCGCCGAGCTCACCGAGCGGCCGTTCCAGCGGATCGGCCTGTCGGCCACCCAGCGCCCGCTGGAGGAGACCGCCCGGTTCCTCGGTGGCTTCGACGGGCCCGACTCGCCCCGCCCCGTGCGGATCGTCGACGCCGGCATCCGGCGGCCGCTCGAGGTCGAGGTGGTGGTGCCGGTGGAGGACATGGCCGCGCTCGGCCAGCCGGTCACCGAGCTGCGCAGCGGCCCGGCGACGGCCGCCCTGGCCGAGCGCCGCACGAGCATCTGGCCGAGCATCTACCCCGAGATCCTCGAGCGGATCCTGGCGCACCGCTCCACGATCGTCTTCTGCAACGGCCGCCGGGCCGCCGAGCGCCTCGCGGCGAAGCTCAACGAGCTCGCCGAGCAGCAGGGCATCGGCGTCGACCCCGAGACCGGCCTCGTGCACGACGAGCTCGTCAAGGCCCACCACGGGTCGCTGGCGCGTGAGCAGCGGGTGGTGATCGAGGACCAGCTGAAGCGCGGCGTGCTGCGCGGCATCGTCGCCACGTCGTCGCTCGAGCTCGGCATCGACATGGGCGCGGTCGACCTCGTGATCCAGGTGGAGTCGCCGGGCGCGGTGAGCCGCGGCCTGCAGCGGATCGGCC
>JALOLG010000362.1 GCA_025456105.1 Ilumatobacteraceae bacterium
CACATCTCGAAGCCGTCGTCGAGCGATCGATCGCTCCCGAGCTCGTCGAGCTCGCGTCGGATCTCGCGCTTCCAGGTGGTGATCTCCTCGGGCGTGTCCTGGATGCCGATCCAACCGGCCAGCCCGTACTTCGCGATCCGGCTGGCCGAGCGCTTCGGGTCCTTCAGCCCGCTGAAGAAGATCGGCGGGTGGGGTTGCTGCAGGGGCTTGGCGCCGAACCCGCACCGGTCGAAGTCGGCGAACTCGCCGTGGTACTCGAACAGGTCGTTGGTCCAGATCCCCTGCATGATCTCGATCGTCTCGCGGACGTGTGCGTGACGCCTCGGGAAGATGTGGGCGGCGCTCGCGGCGGCGAACTCCTCGGGCATCCACCCCGAGCCGACGCCGACGTTGATCCGGCCGTTCGAGAGGTGGTCGATCGTGGCGACCTCGGCCGCGAGGACGCCGGGTGCGCGGTAGGGCGTGTCGGTGATGCTCATGCCGATGCGCAGCTTCTCGGTCTTGGCGGCGAGCCAGGGGATGAGCGGCCATCCCTGGAACCACTGACCGCGCGCGGACACGGGCAGGGCCTTCGGGAACTGGTCCATCATCCCGAACGAGTACTGGAGCTCCTGGCGGTCGGATGCCTCGGGCACCACGATGCGGTCGAGCGTCCAGACCGAGTCGAAGTCGAGCTCCTCGGCGAGCGCGGTGAGGTCCTCCAGCTCCTGGATGGTCACCTCGTCGCGGAAGTTCGGCAGGTACAGGGCCAGCTTCATGGTGCTTCCTCCTCGTGGACGACCGCCCCCCGGTGTCGACGAGTTCCTAGCACGCGCAATCGGCCGCCCGTTCCGGGAAGCCCCCGGCCGGGGTACGGTCGCCGGCCAGCGATGAGGCTCTCCCACGACGAGGCGCTGGCGCGGCTCGTGACGCACGATCACGGTGTCCTCTGCACGGTCCATCCCGAGCGCGGGGTGGACGCCGTGCCGGTCGCGTACGCGCTCGAGGAGGGGTTCGTCGCCGTCCCGGTCGACCTGGTGAAGCCGAAGTCGTCGACCACGCTCCAGCGTGAGCGGAACCTCGCGGCCGACCCGCGGGCGACGCTGCTCGTCGAGCACTGGGACTCCATCGACTGGTCGCAGCTCTGGTGGGTGCGGGCCGAGCTGCGGTGGGATCGCCTGGCCGAGCGCTACCCGCAGTACCGCGACCGGCCCTTCGCCCGGGTGCTCGTGCTGCGCGTCGTCGGCATCACGGGATGGGCGGCCGCCGCCACGTCGTGAGCAGGGTGCGCCGTCGTACCATCGCGCCATGTCGGAGGTGCGCACGTTCTGCCGGATCTGCGAGCCGTCCTGCGGGCTCGTCGCCCACGTCGACGACGGTCGGCTGGTGAAGCTCACCCCCGACCGCGAGCACCCGGTCACCCAAGGGTTCGCCTGCCACAAGGGGCTCGCAGCGGTCGACGTGCACCGCGATCCCGACCGGCTGGTGGTGCCGCAGGTGCGGAGTGCCGACGGTTCGTGGACCGACGTGTCGTGGGACGAGGCGATGGCCCAGACGGCGCGTCGACTCCGCGCGGTGATCGACGAGCACGGCGCGAACGCAGTCGCCGCGTACATCGGCAACCCGTCGGCGTTCAACGCCCTCGGGTCGCTGCACCTCGGCACGCTGCTGCGGGCGCTCGGCGTTCGGCGCACGTTCTCGTCGGGCACGCAGGACTGCGCCAACAAGTTCGTCGCCAGCGAGGCCGTGTTCGGCAGCTCGAACGTGCACCCCATCCCCGATCTCGAGCACACCGACCTGTGCCTCATCATCGGCGAGAACCCACGGGCGTCGCAGGCGAGCTTCTACTCCATCCCCAACGTCATCGGTGAGCTGCGCCGCGCGTCCGCTCGTGGGGCGCGGATCGTGTTCGTCAACCCGCGGCGCATCGAGACGCCCGAGCGCGGCGTGGGCGACACCGTGCAGATCCGGCCCGACACCGACGTGTGGTTCCTCGCCGCGCTGCTGCACGAGATCGATCGCCTCGGCGGGTTCGACGAGCGCGTCGTCGAGCGTCACGGCCGCAACGTCGAGGGCCTGCGCGCCTTCGTGGCGGAGTACCCGGCCGATCGGGTGGCCGAGGTGACGGGCATCGCTGCCGAGACGATCCGCGAGCTCGCAGCGGCGTGGGTCGCGACACCGCGTGCGTCGGTGCACGCCTCGACCGGTCTCAACATGGGTCGCCAGGGGACGCTGGCGTACTGGCTCGTGCACATGCTCGCGTTCGTCACCGGCCGGCTCGACGTGGAGGGCGGAAACCTCAAGAGCGACGGCTTCTACCCCAACGCCCGCAGCGGGGCGGGCTCGCTCGAGCAGGGCTACGTCGACACCGAGTTCGGCCGACTGCGCCGAGGTGCGCTCCCCGGCACGCTGATGGCCGACGCGATCCTCGACAGCGACGAGCCCATCCGGGCGATGATCGTGATGTCGGGCAACCCGCTGCTGTCGATCGCGGGGGAGGAGCGGTTGCGCAAGGCCTTCGAGCAGCTCGAGCTCCTGGTGGTGATCGACATCTACCCGAACGCCACGGCCGAGCACGCCCACGTGCTGCTGCCGGCCACCGACATGTACGAGCGCGACGACCTCAACATCGTCAACATCGGCACCAGTGCCCGGCCGTTCGCGCAGTACACACCCGCGGTGGTGGAGCCGGTCGGCGAGCGGCGGCCCGAGTGGTGGATCGCGCACCGGCTGCTGCAGGAGCTGGGGCTGCCTTCGATCCTCGACGACGACGAGCCCGACCCGTGGGCCAAGTGGCGGCACATGCTCGAGCGGGGCTCGGGCATCGACTTCGACCACCTGCGCGAGGCGGGTGTGGTGGTGCTCGACGCTCCGCAGCCCGGGTCGTTCTACGACCGTCAGGTCCACACCGAGGACGGCCGCGTCGACTGCTGCCCCGACGGGTTCGCGGCGGCGATCGAGCGCTGCCGCTCGCTGTTCGACGAGGCCTCCACTTCGGCCGACGGGCTGCGCCTGATCCACAAGCGCGACCCGTGGATGCACAACTCGTGGTTCGCCAACGTCGAGCGGATGAAGCGCGGCGGCCGCACCACCAACCCGCTCTCGATGCACCCCGACGACGCAGCTCGGCTCGGTCTCTCGGGTGACGAGTCGGTGACAGTGCGGTCGCCGTGGGGCGAGGTGAGCGCGGTGCTCGAGCTCGACGACGCCCTCATGCCGGGTGTCGTGTCGATGGTGCACGGCTGGGGCCACGCTGCGAGCCCTCGCATGCGGGTGGCGCACGAGCACCCGGGTGCCAACCCGAACGCGCTGCTCCCGAGCGGCCCGGGCAGCTTCGAGCCGCTCAGCAGCCAGGCGCACATGACCGGGATCCCCGTGGAGGTCGTCGCGGTCTGAGTCGATCGAGCTGGTGGGCTACTGCGCGCCGAGGTCGAAGATCGTCACCTTGGCGGGCCGGCCGCCGAGGCCCTCGTAGAAGGCCAGTGCATGGGTATCGTCGTCGTCGGCCGGGACGAACACGACGTCGATGCCCCGCTCGGCTGCCGAAGCGACGAGGGAGTCGACGAGCTGGCGACCGATGCCGCGCCGCTGGCGATCTGCTCGCACGGCCAGGTCGTAGATGAACAGCTCGGTTCGCTCGTGGCGCGTCATCGCGAGTGCGTGAGCCGTGATGCAGCCCACCGGATCGGTGCCCTCGAACGCGCCGACGGCCCAGAACGCGTCGTCGGCGAGCAGACGGGCGATGTAGGCGTCAGAGAGCGGTTCGCGGTCCTCGTCGAACACCTCGTGCATCATCGTGAACGCGGCACGGGCGGCATCGATGTCGGTGATCCCCAGCCGTCGGAGGCTGGCAGGAGGCTCGTCCACGAGGTCAGTCAACCAGGTCGAGATTTCTCCGATGTCAGGTTGACGGTCGAACATGTGTTCGATATGCTGGTCGTCGTGAACCCTCCGATCGATCCAGTAGCCCTCGTGGCGGCCCTGGACGCGTTGGACGTGGCGGGGTGTGACCTGGGTGCGACGGTGCAGGCGACCCAGCAGGCCCGTCGGGTGCGTGCGTGGCTGGACGCGTTCGAGTCGCG
>JALOLG010000363.1 GCA_025456105.1 Ilumatobacteraceae bacterium
ACGTCGGCGTACACGTAGAAGGCGCCGTCGGCGTCGGCGACCTGGTCGATGCCTGCCGCCGCGAGGCCGTCGAGGAGCAGTCGCCGGTTGCGCGCGTAGCGCTCGACGTGGGCGTCGAGCTCGTCGGTGGCATCCATCGCCGCGAGCGCGGCCACCTGCGACACGTGCGGCGCGCAGATGTAGAGGTTCTGCTGGAGGCGGACGGTGGCGTCGTAGCGGTCGCTGGGGAGCACGACCCACCCGACCCGCCAGCCGGTCATCGAGAAGTACTTCGAGAAGCTGTTCACCACGATCGCGTCGTGGGTGTGGGCGAGCACCGTGGGGGCGGGTCGGTCGTAGGTGAGCCCGTGGTAGATCTCGTCGACGACGAGCTGCACGCCGTTCGCCGCTGCCCAGCCGGTGACCTCGGCGAGCCGGGTGTCGTCGAGCACGGTGCCGGTGGGGTTCGACGGCGATGCGATCACGAGCCCGTCGAGCGGGCCGGCGGCGTCGAGCAGCGCAGCGGTGGGCGCCCAGCGGGTGGATGCGTCGACGGGCACCGGCACCGGGGTCATGTCGAGCGCGGTGAGGGTGTTGCGATAGCAGGGGTAGCCCGGCTCGATCACGCCCACGCGAGCCCCGGCGTCGAAGGCGGTGAGGAACGCGAGCGTGAACCCGGCCGAGGCGCCGGCCACCACGAGCACGCGCTCGTGGGGGACGTCGATGCCGTGGCCGTCGGCGTAGTGCTGCGCGATGCGCCGGCGCAGGGCGGTGAGGCCGTCGGCGTCGGTGTAGCCGAGCGGGCGGTCGAGGGCCGCGCGCACGGCATCGAGGGCACGGCGGGGTGCTCCCGAGGCCGGCTGGCCGACCTCGAGGTGCACGATCGTGCGGCCCTCGGCGGCGAGCCGGCCGGCCGTGCGGCTCATGGCCATCGCGTGGAACGGCGGCACGAGATCGGCGCGGCGGCTCATCGTGCGCAGGGTACGACCCGGCCCGGTCGCCGACCGTCCTCGACCACGCTGCGTGTCAAGTTGACGTCAGGTTCAAGGTCGCTTTGCATGAAGTTTGCATTGCGCGCTCCAGTCGTCTACTGTCGCAGTCTGCTCGGCATCGCGGTGATCCCGATCATGTCGTCGGTGTTCGCGTCGATCCGCACGTCGTCGGTGGCACGCTCGGCGGCACAGGTGGAGACGGCCGTGGTGAACGCAGCCGACCGCGTGAACCGAGCACCACGGACGTGCGACTACACGCCGTACGTGCAGGCGGCGGTGCAGACCCAGGGCTGGGATCCCTCGACCGCCAGCGTCGTGCACGAGCGGCTGCAGACCCCCACCGACGCCACCGCCACCGCCGTCTGGGTACCGGGCGCGTGCCTCAACGATCCGATCCTCACCGATCTCGAGGTCCAGCGCGTGACGATCTCGATCTCGAGTCCCGACGGCCGTGTCACCCGATCCATCCAGGTGGTGAAGAGCGATGTCTGATCGAACCTCCCCCGACCGCGACCGCGGCATGACCTTGCCGGAGGTGCTGGTCGCCGCCGTCATCCTGGCCACGATCGCGACGGTCCTGGCATCGGCCATCACCGTCACGTTCCGGCAGCAGAGCGGCACCGAGGGCCGGCTCAACGTCGCCCGCGCCGAGCAGAACGTCGGCATGTGGGTGCCTGCCGACCTGGCGTCGGCCGACACGGTCACCACCGACCCGGGTGCGTCGCCGTGCGGTGCGCTGAGCTGCCCGGGCGTCGGCGAGCTCACCGGATCGAACGCGCTGCTGCTCACCTGGACCACGCTGCAGCCGGGCGGCGGCGTGATCACCACCAACGTGTCGTACCACTTCCGGCCGACCGGTGACGGCGAGACGTTCGAGCTCGCCCGGATCGAGTGCACCGACGCGGGCGGGTCGTGGTCGTGCACGCAGCACGTCGTGCTGCGCGAGCTGCCCGGTCCGCCGGGCGCCCAGGTGTTCGTGCCCGGCGTCAAGTGCGCGTTCGAGGGCACGTGCCCCCAGCCCGAGAACCAGGGCACCGAGCCGTCGTGGGTGATCCGGGTGAGCGAGCCGCTCGCCCCGGACGCCACGAGCGAGACCCAGGTGATCGACCCGCTCGACCCGCGCCGCAAGGACGCCAACCGCGTGGTCGTCACCGTCGACGGTGGCGGCTCGTCGGAGGGGGCCGGCGGTGGCATCAACCAGATCAGCATCACGGCGGGCGGCACGATCCGCACCGACATCGCCTACGACAGCGTGCAGGGTGCGCCCACCCCGATCTCGGCTCGCAGCCGCTGCGGCGGTCCGATCACGCTCGTGGTCGACGAGTCGAACTCGGTCGGCACCGCGGTCGACCAGGTCGAGGCCGGTGTCGCCGCGTTCGTCGATCTGCTCACGGGCACCCCCACCCAGGTGCAGGTCGTGCGGATGCAGACCCGCACCAGCATCCTCGGCAGCTCGGCGTGGAGCCGCTACTTCGACATGACCGACGTCGATGCGGGCGGCGACGTGGCCACGCTGCGGGCCGCGATCCCGAACCTCCAGGGCACGTGGTCGGGCGGCGACGGCGGGACCAACTGGGAGGACTCGCTCTTCCAGACCTTCTACGCCGCCGACGGCACGACGACGCCCATCGTGCCCAAGACGCTGGTGTTCTTCACCGACGGTGTGCCGACGTTCGACCGGCTCGTGCGCAGCAACCCGGCGGGCACCCTCACCTACCCCGACCAGCCGCCGGACTTCCCGCAGCCGCCGTGGGCCGTCTCGGCCGGCAACGTCTACAGCCAGGTGGCGTTCAACCGGGCCAACCACATCGCCACCGAGTTCCGGTCGTCGGTGCGGATGATCGGCGTGGGCGTCGGCAGCGGCATCACGGGCTCGTCGACCTGGGTCGCGAACCCGGGCGCAGGCTTCAAGCGCACCTGGGAGCGCGGCTTCCACACGCACCAGCGCGTCGAGGACAGCGACTGGGACTTCTGGGTCCGCTACCAGATCGACACCGACTCCCGCAGCAACCGGGAGCGCTGGGAGTGGCGGGGCAAGGCCGCCTGGGACGCGTGGCCGGGCAACAAGCGCGACCAGGGTGCCTACACCCGGATCACCAGCGACAGCTTCCTCTCCACCTATCTGGCCATCAACGAGACCCCGAGTGACTCGGACTTCGTGTACCGCCTCCCAGAGAGCGGTGCCGACTGGATCGGTGTCACCCAGGCCGAGTACGACGCGAACAACTGGCGGGCCGACGCGACCGACGGCTGGCGGACCACGTCGAAGACCTACGGCGCTCCCTACGACCAGTGGGAGCCGTCGGGGGAGCCGTCGGGCTGGGACCCTGGCGAGCCCGACCCGAGCGGCTACCGGTCGACGAAGGTGTTCGAGCCGCCGTTCACCGAGTTCGAGCCGGCGATCACGCAGAGCACGCCCAACCAGACGATCCTCGCCAGGCTCATCGCCGGGAACGACAACGGCGTGCCTGCGATCTGGAACGGCACGCAGTACACCAACCCCGAGGTCGCCGATCTCTACATCTCGCCGAACTGGAGCCAGTTCGACGACGCCCTGCGGGCCGTGGCGCTCGGTGAGTGCGGCGGCACGCTGACGCTGCAGACCAAGCTGACCGACGGTTCCCCGGCCCCGGTGGAGTTCCAGTACCAGCGCAGCACCGACGGCCGCGTCGTGAAGACCACGCCGCAGGTGAAGGCGGCGACGTTCGACTTCTCGATCCCGAGCGGGCAGTCGATCACCGTCGACGTGCTGCCGACGAACCTGTCCGAGACCGTCGCGTACCAGAACGGCTCGTGGACGTGCCGTGCCGGTCCCGACGACCGCCCGGTCGTCGCCGTCCCGAACGCGGGCGGGCCGCTGTCGGGCGTCCAGGTCAGCGTCGGAGCGAACGAGGCCGTGTCGTGCACGCTGACCGTCAGCTGAG
>JALOLG010000364.1 GCA_025456105.1 Ilumatobacteraceae bacterium
CCCTCCGGTAGCGTCGCGTCGATGACACCTGACACCGTCGCCGGTGCACTCTCGCGGCACGGATACCTGCCCGACGAGGGGATCTCGACGGCAGTGTTCCTGGCGATGACGTTGCACCGACCGCTGCTCCTCGAGGGCGAGGCGGGCGTCGGCAAGACCGAGCTGGCCAAGACACTGGCGGCCGCGACCGGCGGCCAGCTGATCCGCCTGCAGTGCTACGAGGGCATCGACGTGTCCCAGGCCGTCTACGACTGGGACTACGCCCGCCAGCTGCTGCACCTGCGCGCCACCGAGGCCACGGGTGAGTCGACCAGTCGCACCGCCGACGAACTCGAAGCCGAGCTGTACGGTGAGCGCTTCCTGGTCAAGCGGGCGCTGCTGCGGGCGATCGAACCCGTCGAGGGTCCACCGCCGGTGTTGCTGATCGACGAGATCGACCGGGCCGACGACGAGTTCGAGGCCTACCTGCTCGAGGTGCTGTCCGATTTCCAGATCACGATCCCGGAGGTCGGCGTGTTCCGCGCCGAGCGTCCGCCGATCGTCATCCTCACCTCGAACCGCACCCGCGACGTGCACGACGCGCTCAAGCGGCGCTGCCTGTACCACTGGGTCGAACACCCGGGCTTCGAACGTGAGGTCGCGATCGTCAAGCTGCGCGTGCCCGGCATCGAGGCCGAACTCGCGAGACAGGTCGCAGGGGCCGTCGAGGCGCTGCGCGGCCTGTCGCTGTACAAGCCGCCGGGCGTGGCCGAGACCATCGACTGGGCGGCCGCGTTGGGCCGACTCGGCGCGACCGAACTCGACGAGCGCGTCGTCGCGAACACCCTCGGGACCGTCGTGAAGTACCGCGAGGACAGCCAACGCGTCGAGCAGCACGGCGTGGCCGATCTGGTGCAGCAGGCCATCGCGGCCGGACGCGCCCATCGCGAAGTGCCCGGCCAGCTCACCATCGACGACACGTGACGGCGACCGCCTCCGCCTCGCCGGCCGACATCGCCGTGGCCTTCACCCAGATCCTGCGCGGCCTCGGACTCAGCGTCCCCACGAGCTGCACGCACACGTTCGCCGCCGCACTGTGCTCCACCGGCCTCGACGACCGTGACACGACCTACTGGGCCGGGCGGGCGACGCTCGTGCGCCGGATGGAGGACATCGACCTGTACGACCGGGCCTTCGCGGTGTTCTTCGAGGGGCGACGCTCGAGCGGCGGTGAGGACGCCGTCGACGAGCCGCTGTCGATCACCATCGCCGTCGACACCGACGACGACTCCGCCGACGGTGCCGACGACGCCGAAGCCGGCGACGACGAGGTGATCGAGTTGCGGTTCTCCGCCACCGAGATCCTGCGCCACAAGGACTTCGCCGAGTACTCGCCGGACGAACTCGCCCAGGCCCAGGAGCTGATGAGCCACCTCCGCCTCGTGGGCGCTCCCCGCGCGTCGCTGCGGCGCGGCCCGACGCCCCGGCGCACGTCGATGCCCGACATCCGCCGGACGGTCCGCTCCGCCATCCGCGCCGGCGGCGAACCGATCGAACGGCACCACCTGGCGCCGACACCTCGACTGCGACGACTCGTGCTACTGCTCGACGTGAGCGGATCGATGGAGCCGTACGCACGAGCGCTCCTCCGATTCGTCCACGCTGCCGTCGCCGGGCGCCAGAAGGTCGAGGCCTTCACGCTCGGAACCCGCCTCACCCGCATCACACGCGAACTCACGAGCCGCGACCCGGACATCGCGGTTCGCGCCGCCGGCGATCGCGTCGCCGACTGGAGCGGCGGCACGCGTCTCGGCGCCGGGCTGCGCCAGTTCAACGACCAGTGGGGCGTTCGAGGCCTCGCACGCAACTCGATCGTCGTGATCCTCTCCGACGGTTGGGACCGTGGCGATCCGGACGAACTCGGCGCCGAGATGGAACGGCTGCAACGCGTGACGCACCAGCTGATCTGGGTCAATCCGCTGAAGGTCACCCCCGGCTACGCACCGCTGGCGCGGGGAATGGCGGCGGCGTTGCCCTATGTTGACCGTTTCGTGGAAGGCCATTCCGTGGCCGCCATGGAGGAACTGACCCGGGTGATCGCCGCGACGTGAACGCCGCGACGTGAACACGGGCCGAGGAGCTGAACATGCACGACCTGCTGGATGACATCGATCGTTGGAGGACCGCCGGGCACCGCATCGCGGTGGCCCGCGTGGTCGACATCGAGGGCTCGGGGCCGCGCGATCCGGGTGCCGCGATGGCCGTGACCGACGACGGCGAGGTGGCCGGCAGCGTCAGCGGCGGCTGCGTGGAGGGCGCCGTCGTCGCCGAGGCGCTGGCGATCCTGGCCGGAGAACGCGAGCCGGGCGTGATCACCTTCGGCTACTCCGACGACGAGGCGTTCGCCGTCGGCCTCACGTGTGGCGGCACGATCCACCTGTACATCGAGGAGCTCGACTGGTGAGCGACTCGTCCGCCGACAGCACCGAACCCACCACCGGAGCCACGCTGTTCGAGCGGTACGCCGCGCTGTTGCGTGCGGAGCAGCCCGTCGCGCTGGCAACGGTCATCGACGGGCCACGGGTCGGGGCCAAGCTGCTGGTCGAGCCGGGCCGGGCACCCGTCGGCACGCTCGGTCACCCCGAGCTCGACCGAGTCGTCGCCCGCGACGCCCTCGCCGAGCTCGAAGCCGCACAGTCGGGCGTCCGCAACTACGGCCCCGAGGGCCAGACGACACCCGAGGACCTCGTCGACCAACCGACCGTCCGCGTCTTCGTCGAGTCGCACGCGCCACCACCCCAGATGTGGATCTTCGGCGCCGTCGACTTCACCGCAGCGCTCGCTCGGGTGGCCAAGGTGCTCGGCTACCGGGTCGTCGTCTGCGACGCACGCGAGGTGTTCGCCACCCGGCGGCGCTTCCCGATGGCCGACGAGGTGAAGGTCACGTGGCCGACGCCGGTGTTCGAGGAGCACGGCCACGAGCTCGGCTCGCGCGACG
>JALOLG010000365.1 GCA_025456105.1 Ilumatobacteraceae bacterium
CTCGGCGTGCGCTACACGGGGCCGATCGACGGGCACGACATCGCAGCGCTCGAGCACTCGTTCCGCAACGCGATCGCGCTCTCCGAGGAGGGCCCGATCGTCGTCCACGTCCTCACCCAGAAGGGGCGCGGCTACCCGCCGGCCGAGGACGACGACGAGAAGCACCTCCACGACGCGCCCGTGTTCGACCCGGCGGTGGGCCCACCCAAGGCCGTGCCCACCGGCTACACCCAGGCGTTCGCCGACGCCGTCATCAAGGCCGCCGAGCTCGACCCGCGGCTGGTGGCGATCACGGCGGCGATGCCGGGCCCCACCGGGCTGCTCCCCTTCCAGGCCCACTTCCCCGACCGGTTCTTCGACGTCGGCATCGCCGAGCAGCACGCCGTGGCGGGCGCGGCCGGGATGGCGATGGCCGGCCTGCGGCCCGTCGTGGCGATCTACTCCACGTTCCTCAACCGCGCCTGGGACCAGGTGGTGTACGACGTCGCGCTGCACCGGCTGCCCGTGATCCTGTGCCTCGACCGTGCCGGCATCACCGGCGACGACGGCGCCAGCCACCACGGCGTCTACGACATGGCCCTGCTCGCCAAGGTGCCGGGCATGCGGGTGCTCGCCCCGTCGAGCGCCCAGGAGCTGCAGCAGATGCTGCACGACGCGCTCGATCTCGCCGACGCCGGCCCCGTCGTGATCCGCTACCCGAAGGGCACCGCCCGGCAGGTCGACGAGCACGACGTCGGGAGCGGCCTCGCCGCCCGTCGCCTCCGCGACGGCGACGGGCGCGCGTGCATCCTGGCCGTCGGCAAGATGGTCGAGGCGAGCCTCAAGGCGGCCGAGCAGCTCGCCGCCGAGGGCATCGAGACCACGGTCTGGGACGTCCGCTCCTGCGCGCCGCTCGACCCGGCGATGATCGCCGACGCCGCGCGGCACGGCCAGGTGGTCACCGTCGAGGACGGCATCGCCGACGGCGGCATCGGCATGTCGATCGCGCACCAGGTCGCCGAGGTCGACCACACCGTGCCCGTCGAGGTGATGGGCGTGCCCACGCAGTTCATCCAGCACGCCAAGCCGGCCGCGATCCTCGCCCGGCTCGGGCTCGACGCCGAGGGCATCACCCGGCGCGTGAAGGCGCTCCTGGCGTGACCGACGCCGCCGACGACCTCGCGGCAGCGTTCGACCGCCTGCGCTTCGAGCGTCACCCCCACGGCGTCCTGCAGATCACGCTCGACACCCCGGGCAAGCTCAACGCCACCGACGCGTCGATGCACGCCCAGCTCGCCCGGGTGTTCCGAGCGATCGACGACGACGAGTCGGTGCGCGCCGTGGTGGTCACCGGCGCCGGCACGGCGTTCTCGGCGGGCGGCGATCTCGACTGGATCGCCGAGCAGGTGGGTGACTACGCCCGCACGATGCAGGTGATGCGCGAGGCGGGCGACATCGTGCGCACGATGATCGACTGCGACACGCCGATCGTGTCGGCCATCAACGGCGTCGCCGTGGGTGCCGGGCTCGCCGTCGCGCTGATGGCCGACGTGAGCATCATGAACGCCGACGCACGGCTCACCGACGGGCACATCCGCCTCGGCGTCGCCGGCGGCGATCACGCCGTCGCGATCTGGCCGCTGCTGTGCGGCATGGCCAAGGCGAAGTACTACCTGCTGACGGCCGACTTCGTCGACGGCCGCGAGGCCGAGCGCATCGGGCTGGTCACGCGCGCGGTCCCCGCCGACGAGGTGCTGCCGACGGCGCTCGAGATCGCCACGCGGCTCGCCACCGGGCCTCGCGACGCGATCCGGCTCACGAAGCGGGCGCTCAACCACTGGCTGCGCCAGTCGCTGCCGGCGTTCGAGGCGTCGCTCGCGTACGAGATGCTCAACTTCCTCGGCCCCGATGCCGCCGAGGGGCTGTCGGCGCTGCAGGAGCGGCGCGCGCCCGAGTTCGGGTGACCCACCGTCGTGCAGCACGCCGACCTCGAGCTCGCGCTGGCGATCGCCGACGAGTGCGATCGCATCACCCTCGCCGCGTTCAGCGACCGCGGCCTCGAGGTGGGGTGGAAGCCCGACGGCACCGAGGTGACCGCGGCCGACCGGGCAGCCGAGACGCTCATCGTCGAGCGGATCGCCACGGCGCGCCCGCAGCACGCGGTGCTCGGGGAGGAGTTCGGGCTGCGCGGCGACCCGGCGGCACCGCAGCGCTGGCTGGTCGATCCGATCGATGGCACGTCGGGCTTCGCGCGGCGGATCCCGGTGTGGGCGACCCTGCTCGCGCTCACCGATCCGGAGGGGGTGGCCGTCGCCGTGGTGTCGGCGCCCGCCCTCGGTCGACGGTGGTGGGCCGCCCGCGGGGTCGGCGCGTTCGCGTCGGGTGCCCGCTGCCGGGTGTCCGACGTGACCGACCTGGCCGACGCGCAGGTGTCGATCACCCTCAACGACGGCTGGGACGCGCTCGGCCGCACCGACGCACTGGTGGCCCTCGGGCGCTCGGCCCGCCGGGTGCGCGGGTTCGGTGACTTCTGGCAGCACTGCCTGGTGGCCGAGGGCGCCATCGACGTGGCCGTCGATGCGGTGGGCGTGTCGGCCTACGACCTGGCCGCCCCGCGCCTCATCGTGGAGGAGGCGGGCGGGCGGTTCACCGACCGGCTCGGCGAGCCCACCCACACCCACGACACGGCCGTCAGCACCAACGCCCTCCTCCACGACCAGGTCATCGCCCGCCTCGCCTGACGCCCCCGCTCGAGACACCCCACCCACCCGGCGCGCCCACCCCACCCGGCCGGCCCACCCCAAACGAATCGTGACCAAGCCGCCTTGGTCACGATACCTCACCGCTCCGGCCAACAGATCGCGACCAAGCGACGACGGGGGTCGGCTCGGGGCGCTCCACCCGGCACCACGAATCGTGACCAAGCCGCCTTGGTCACGATTCCTCACCGCTCCGGCCGACAGATCGCGACCAAGCGACGACGGGGGTCGGGGAACA
>JALOLG010000366.1 GCA_025456105.1 Ilumatobacteraceae bacterium
CACCGTTCGCCTCCACCAGCTGGCGCGAGATCGTGAGTCCGAGCCCTCGCTCCCCCGGCTCGTCGGCGCGGTCGCGATCGCGGTCGTGGCGGCCCCGCCACCCGCGCTCGAACGCGGCGGCGTGGAGCTGCGCCGGCAGCCCGGGCCCCTCGTCGACCACCGCGGCCCACCGCCACCCGACGTGCTCGCCGGTGGCCACGGTGATGGTCGACCCCTGCGGCGCGAGCCGGACGGCGTTCGACAGCAGGTTGCCGAGCGCGGTGCGCACCGCCGAGCGGTCGCCCTCGCTCGGCCCGAGTCGCTCGGGCCCCACCACCCGGATCTGCAGTCCCCGCGCCCGCGCCGGTCCGGTGTGCTCGACGGCAACGGATCTGGCCTCCACGGCGACGTCGAACGAGCCCCCGTCGGGATCCACCACGAGGTGCCCGTGCTCGGCGAGATCGTCGACCGTCCGGCCCATGCGCTCGGTCGCACGCCGGGCGGCGTCGATGAGGTGCAGCGTGTCGGCGTCGAGGTGCGGGTCCGAGCTGGCCAGCTCGAGGTTGGTGGCGGTCACGGCGAGCGGGGTCCGCAGCTCGTGCACCACTTCGTCGAGCCGGCGGCGACGCTCGCGCTCGGCGGCCTCCACCTCCGCCTGCGCCGCCTCCACACCCCGCAGGAGCCGCTGCGACACGAACCAGCCGACGCCGAGCGCGGGCACGACCGACACCGCCAGGGCGACGAGCATCCACCGCAGCGCGTCGGCACGGGCGTCGGCGGCCGCGTCGGCCGAGTCCTCGGCCACGACGAAGATCGCGACCCCCTCGTCGACGATCGTCGCACCGGCGCGCGTCTCGTCGGACGGGTCGACGGCCCGCCAGCTCGCCAGTCCGGTGGCGACGATCCCGACGAGCGCCGCCACGGCGAGCGTCGAGAGCGTGACGCCGATCGCGAGGCGCGTGCGCACGCTCACGCGTCGCTCCGCAGCCGGTAGCCCCGGCCGGGCAGCGTCTCGATCGGCTGGACGCCACCACCCGCGGCGGCGAGCTTGCGCCGGAGGTTCGAGATCGTCACGCGGACCGTGTTGGTGAACGGGTCGGCCTGCTCGTCCCAGACGTGCTCGAGCAGTCGCTCGGCGCTGTGCACCTCGTCCGGGTGGAGCACGAACCAGCGGAGGAGCGCGAACTCCTTGGCCGTGAGATCGACCTCCACCCCGTGGACGCGCACCTCCTGGCGCCCGGCGTCGAGCTCGATGCCGGCCCGCTCGATCACGGCGCTCGTGGCGGACGTGTCGCGACGGACCAGGGCGCGGACGCGCGCGTGCAGCTCGCCCAGCGAGAACGGCTTCACCAGGTAGTCGTCGGCCCCCTGGTCGAGGCCGCGGATGCGGTCGTCGACGCCGCCGCGAGCCGTCAGCATGATGATCTTGGGCACCGTCCCGCCGTCGAGCACGGGCTGGGCGACGATCCGGCGGCACAGCTCGAGCCCGTCGGTGTCGGGCAGGTTGAGGTCGAGGCAGACCACGTCGTACTCGTTCACCAGGAGCCGCTCCAGCGCCGCTGCGCCGTCGCCCGCGACGTCGACGGCATACCCGTCGCGGCGCAGGCTGATGGCCACGGCCGACGCCAGGTCGGGTTCGTCCTCCACCACCAGCACTCGCATCAGGCCACTCCGTCGGTCACGTCGAGCGGAGGGTACCGGCGCTCACCCGAGCAGGGCCGTCGCGGTGGCCAGATCGGGGCCGATGCCCAGCCGCACCGATCCGTCGGCGCACCGCAGCGCCGCCGCCTGGGCGCCGCCGTCGAACGTCACCGCATCGGCAGTGGCCGTCCGCGTGTCGTCGCCGAACGACGCCTCGTACCAGCCGTCGACCACGTCGCACAGCGCACCGTCCGCCGACCGGTCGACCAGCGAGACCGAGAGCGCCGAGCGCGGGCCGTCGGTCGACAGCACGAGCTCGCCGCCGCCCCACCACGCGGGCAGGTCGTCGGCGCCGGCGATCGCGGCCTCCTCGTCGCCACCGGGAGCGGCGAGCAGCCACGACAGCTCGGCCGCACCGAGCGTGTCGCGTCGGGCCACCGTCCACGGCGAAGCCAGCGTGGCCGGATCGGGCGCGTCGGCCGGCTCGAGACCGGCCTGAGCCGGGTCGAGGATCTCGGCCGTGGTCGAGGGCGGCGCATCGTAGGCCGCGTCGATCGACGGCCAGCCGCCGTCGAGGTACAGGTCGCACGCGTACCCGAGCCCGGAGAGGTAGGGGAACATCAGCTGCTCGCGGAGGTAGGGCGGCACCTTCTCGAGGTCGGCCTGCGAGGCCGTCACCGTCGGGTCGAGGGCCAGTGCGAGCTGGTCGAGGATGCCCACGTGGGCGAGCGAGTACTGCTGCATCAGCAGCGTGGCGTCGCCCTCCACGAGCGCGAGCCGGGCGAGGTTGCCGTCGCTGTCACCCTGCACGTCGGTGTCGGGGAGGCCGAGCACCTGGTCGGTGAGGGCGTGGTCGAGCTCGTGGGCGAGCGTGATCTCCTCGGTGGCGTCGAGGTCGCCGTCGCCGTCGTCGCGCACGACGATCTCACCCGTCTCGGGGTCGTAGTAGCCCGCGACCTGACCCGCCAGCAGGTCGGCCTGCAGCCCCTGCAGATCGGTGCCGGCCGGGATGGCACCGAGCATCGACAGCACCCGGGCATCCAGGTCGGCGGTGGCCGCGTCGTAGCCCTCGGTCACGAGCTGGGCGATCTGCGCGTCGAACTCGTCGGCCGGCAGCAGCACCGGATCGATCGGCTCCGCGAACGTGAGCCCGCGCTGCCCCTCCACCCGGGCGGCGATCTCGCGGATCTGCTCCTCGAGCGACCCGGTCAGGCCCTCGCCACCGAGTGCACCGTCGAAGAGGTCGGTGAGATCGCCGAGGCACTCGGGAGCGACACCGGGCATCGCGTCGCTCATCTCACCGAGATCGCCCAGCTCACCGAGATCGCAGA
>JALOLG010000367.1 GCA_025456105.1 Ilumatobacteraceae bacterium
AGCTGGATCCGCATCGCGGCGAGCGTGGCGAACACCTCGACCGCCCGCTCGGCGGGTGTGCGCAGGTCGGTGTCGACGGTGTCGAGCACCGCGCCGATCGGGTCGGCCATGGCGAGCGAGACCGCGCCGCCGCCGGCCAGCTGCACGTCGTAGAGGCGCGACGGGTCGGTGAAGTCACGGCCGAGCGAGCCGTCGAGCTCGAGGTACTGCTCGTAGGGGACGAGCAGCAGCCGGGCACCGAGGTCGCGCAGCATCGTCGCGCCCGCGGTGCTGATCGGCTCGGTGGTGGGCCAGACGGCGCGCCGGGTGGGGGAGTCGGGCAGGAGCTCGGTGAGCAGGTCCTCGCCCGTCCGGAGGGTGCGGGTGAACACGTCGACCTCGCCGGCGGCCACCGCCGACGACGGGTCGAGCTCGTGCGCCGGCAGGGCGACGGCCTCGTCGCCCGCCAGTGCCGAGCGCAGCCGCTCGGCGAGCTCGGCGTCGCCCTCGAGCGCCGCGGTCGCATCGGGCGGCAGCCAGACGGTGAGGGGCGCGGCGACGGTCTGGGCGAGCCCGGCGAGCTCGAGCAGCTGCGAGCGCGCCGCCACGAGGTCGTTGGCGTCGGCGTCGGGCCCCGGATCGTCGACGCCGGCGAGCAGCGACACGTCCATCCGGGCGCTCGTGGTGGCGGTGTCGGCGTCGACGAGCCGCTCGACGAAGGTCGTGTGGCGAGCGATCCGTCGGACGCCGTCGAGCAGGTCGACCGTGACGGGGTACAGCCCGGCACGCGGCAGCTCGAGCTCGAGCGCCACGTCGCCGGAGGTGGAGGTGGCGACGTCGAGCGACAGCGTCACGAGCCCCGTGGCCGGATCGGTGGCCGCCACCTGGTCGTACTCGAGCCGGGCGCTGTCGACCGCGCGGCCTCGCCGACCGGCGAGGGCGTCGGCCACGTCGGTGCGGAAGCGAACCGGCTCGTACGCCGTGACCACCAGCGAGAACGCCGCCGTGGGCGACACGGGCACCGTCGTGGTGGGCGCGGCGGTCTCCGGCGCCGGCGTGTCGACGGGCGCGGCCGGCGTGCCGGGGAGCGTGCTCGGCGGCACCGTCGTGGTGGTGGTCGTGGTGGTCGTCGTCGTGGTGGTGGTGGTCGTCGGCGCCGTCGAGGCCGGGAGCGGGCCGCTCAGCTGGTACTCGAGCTCGAGCACGGCGTCGGGGGCGACCACGAACGTCTGGGCGAGCAGCTGGAGCCGCAGCGAGTCGGGCTGGGCCCGGCCGGTGTCGGCCACCCCGACACACCCCGACACCCACCGCCAGGACCCCCATCGCGGCCAGGGTCGCGCCCACCCGTCTCATGGCGCGGTGCCGTCGGCGCCGGCCGCGGCGAGGTCGAGCTCGGCGATCGTGAGCTGCTCGTCGAGCAGGTGGAAGCCGAGCGACTTGTAGAGGGCGAGTGCCGGCTGGTTCGTGACGGCGGTGTTCACGTACGCCGCGGTGAGCTTGCGGCGTCGCATCCAGACGAGCGCGTCGAGCACCAGGGCGCGGGCGAGGCCCCGTCGCTGGTGGTCGGGGTGCACGGCCAGGCGCTGGACGTAGCCGGTGGCGCCGCCCGCACCCGACACCGCCACGGCGACGATCCGCCCGTCGACGTCGATGCGGCGCGACCGGTGGATCGGCGTGGCGTGGCGGATCCGTCCGAAGCTGGCGGCATCGTTGCCCCACGGGTCGCCGAACGCCGCCCGGTCCAGGTGCGCTGCGCGCTCGTGGTGGGCCGGCCGCAGCGGCCGGGTGCGCACCGTCGGTCGGGGCGCCGAGCGGATCGCGTCGGCGTCGGCCCGGAGCAGCGCCAGGGTGTCGATCGGCACGAACCCCACCCGGCGCGCCACCGCCGCGGCCGGCGGGCTGAGCGCGCTCGTGCGCAGCAGGCGGTGGCCCCGCTCACGTGCGGTGTCGGCCCAGCCGAGCAGCTCGTCGGTGGTGGGGACGACGTCGGGATCGAGCACGACGAGCTGTGCGGCCTGCTCGTCGTGCGGCCACGGCTCGAGGCGCATCCGCGGCCGGCGACGTGCGGTCGCGGGCGACGCTGCGTCGACGGGCCGGGCCGGTTTCACCGCTGCCGACGGTAGCCCGCCGCCGTCACACCCCACCGTCGAGCCCCACACCCTCTCGCGACGATGACGAAGACGGGAGCACGGTCGACGGTCGCGAGCCCTCCGTAGAGTGGGCGCCGGCATGATCCCCGATCGCTTCGCCCCCGTGCTCGCCGAGCTCGCGCCGCTGGCCGAGCGGTTCGCGGCGGCTGGGCACCGCCTCTACGTGGTGGGTGGATCGGTGCGCGACCTCCTCGTGGGCGCCGCGGTCGACGATGTCGACATCGACCTCACCACCGACGCCCGGCCACCTGAGATCCTGCGCTGCATCGACGGCTGGGCCGATTCGGTGTGGCGGCAGGGCGAGAAGTTCGGGACGATCGGCGCGATCCGAGGCGACGGCGAGCGGTCGCGCACCTACGAGATCACCACGTTCCGCTCCGAGGCCTACACCGACGACTCGCGCAAGCCGCACGTGGTGTTCGCGGACGACGTCGAGGTCGACCTCTCGCGTCGCGACTTCACCGTCAACGCGATGGCACTCGAGCTCACCGGCGACGGTGGGGCGCCGGTGCTCGTCGATCCGTTCGGCGGCGCGGCCGACCTGGCCACGCGCACCCTCCGAACCCCGGTGGGTGCCGACGTGAGCTTCAGCGACGACCCGCTGCGCATGCTCCGTGCGGCGCGCTTCATCGCCAAGTACGCCCTGCAGCCGGTCGAGGGCCTCGAGGCGGCGGTGCGCGAGATGGCATCGCGGCTCGAGATCGTGTCGGCCGAGCGGATCCGCGACGAGCTCGACGCGCTCATCACCGTCGACCACCCGACCGCCGGGCTGTGGTTCCTGGTCGACACCGGCCTCGCCGACCACTTCCTGCCCGAGCTCCCGGCCATGCGGCTCGAGCACGATCCGATCCACCGCCACAAGGACGTGCTCACGCACACGTTCGCCGTGATCGAGAACGTGCGTCCGCCGCACGAGCAGCCCGACCGCCCCCCGTTCGACTTCCGCATCACGCGGCTCGCCGCGCTGTTCCACGACGTCGGCAAGCCGCGCACCCGCGGGTTCCAGCAGGGCAAGGGCACCACGTTCCACCACCACGACGCGGTCGGGGCGCGCATGACCCGGCAGCGCATGAGCGCGCTGCGGTACTCCACGGCCGACATCGAGGCGGTCACCGAGCTGGTCGCGCTGCACCTGCGGTTCCACACGTACCGCCTCGGCTGGACCGACTCGGCCGTTCGCCGCTACGTGCGCGACGCCGGCGACCTGCTGCACGAGCTCAACGTGCTCACCCGCTGCGACTGCACCACCCGCAACGAGCGCAAGGCCCGCACGCTCTCGCGTCGCATGGACGAGCTCGAGGTGCGCATCGCCGCCCTGGCCGAGGCCGAGGAGCTGGCATCGATCCGCCCCGAGCTCGACGGCAGCCAGGTGATGGAGCAGCTCGGCATCCGGCCGGGTCCGATGGTGGGCCGCGCGCTCGCCCACCTGCTCGAGATCCGCCTCGACGAGGGGCTCGTGGGCGAGGACGAGATCCGGCGCCGCCTCGACGAGTGGTTCCACGCTCAGCGCACGGCCGACCACTAGCGTCGCACGGGTGATCGACACGACGGGAGCGGTGGCCGTCGTCATCGGCCTCATCGCCGTCGCGACGATCGTCGTCGCGCGGCTCGACGCCCGCCGCATGGAGCGCCGGCTCACCGCCGAGCTCGACCGGGTGGAGGCCGCGGACCGCGAGGTGCGTCGCCTGCTCGACGAGCTGCCCGAGGCCGTCCTGCTGGTGGACGCCGACGGCGTCGTGCTGTCGGCCAACGAGTCGGCCGCCGACCTGTGCGGCCGCACGGTCGACGAGCTGCCCGGGCAGCGCCTCACCGCCGTCGTCGACGACCACGCCGGCGAGCTCGCCGCCGCGTTCGACCACGCCGCCGGTGAGGCGCCCACCGTGTCGGTGGCGATGCGCCGCGGCACCGACGGTCACGAGCCCGCCCAGGTGGAGGCCAACCTGCGCTGGACCGATCCGGCCCACGGCCCGCTGCGCTGCGTCGTGCGCCTGCGCGACGTCACGGCCCAGCTGCTCCAGGCGCGGGCGCTCGAGCAGGCCCGGCGCCGGT
>JALOLG010000032.1 GCA_025456105.1 Ilumatobacteraceae bacterium
CTTCCTCTTCCTGCCCGAGCCAGAGATCGATCCCGCCGCCTGGGAGCGCACGATGGCGCCCGAGTGGGCACGGCCCCTGCTGGCGGATGCCGCAGGCGCCTACGCCGACTGCCCGTGGGAGGCCGAGCGGCTCAAGGCGGCCCTCGAGGACGTCATGACGCGATACGAGCTCAAGCTCGGCAAGGCCCAGGCGCCCGTGCGGGTGGCCGTCACCGGGCGGACCGTCGGCCCGCCGCTGTTCGAGTCGCTCGAGGAGCTCGGCCGCGACGAGACGCTGCGGCGCATCGAGGCGGCGCTGCGACGATGACCGATGTCGAGCTCGCCCCCGACCGGTCCCGCTCCAGGTCGCGGTGGTGGCTCGTGCTGGCCGGCGCGGTCGCCGTCGTGGCGCTGCTCGTCGGCTACCTCCTCGTGTCGCTGCTCCAGGTGTGGTCGACCGGGCGCTCGGATCAGAGTCGGCCCGTCGACGCGATCGTCGTGATGGGTGCTGCGCAGTACGACGGTCGGCCGTCGCCGCAGCTCGCCGCACGGCTCGACCACGTCGTCGAGCTGTGGCCGCAGGGCATCGCGCCGCTCGTGGTGGTCACGGGCGGCAACCGGCCGGGCGACCGCTTCACCGAGGCCCAGTCGTCGGCCGCCTACCTGGTGGAGCGCGGGGTGCCGGAGGACGCGATCGTGCTCGAGGACGAGGGGAGCTCCACCTGGGAGTCGCTCGAGGGGGTGGCCCAGCTCCTCGACGAGCGCGGGCTCGAGCGCGTGCTGATCGTCACCGACCCGTACCACAGCCTGCGCTCGCGGCTCATCGCACAGGAGCTCGGGCTCACGGCCTACGTGTCGCCCACCGATCGCAGCGTCGTGACGGGTGCGGCGAACCTCCGGCGTCACCTGCAGGAGGCGGCCGGCGTCGCGGTCGGCCGGATCGTGGGCTTCGACCGGATCTGACCCACCCGCTCACCCGACACGATCTGCACCCAGGGTGCGAATCCTGCCGGGTTGCTCCGGGACTGGGTGCAGATCTCGCCGGGACCCGGGACGTTCTGCACCCAGAGGCTCGATTCGGGATCGAGGGTCCGATGCCGCGAGCGGCCGTGCCGGTCCGGACCCCGCGCCGCTAGACTCTCGGCGCTCCAGTGGGGAGTGGTGTAATTGGCAACACAGCAGATTCTGGTTCTGTTATTAGGGGTTCGAGTCCTCTCTCCCCAGCGCTGAGACGGTCGGCCGTGAGGCCGGCCGTCCGTCGTTTTCGCGTCACGCCAGCGTGACGTGCTCCACCGTCACGCCAGCGTGACGTGCTCCACCGTCACGCCAGCGTGACGATGTCGAGCCACTCGTCGCTGAAGTAGTCGAGCTCGCCGTCGGGCAGCAGCAGCACCTTGGTGGGAGCGAGCGCCCGCACGAAGTCGAGGTCGTGGCTCACGAGCAGCAGCGCCCCCGGCCAGCCGGCGAGCGCATCGGCCACCGCTGCGCGCGACGGTGGGTCGAGGTTGTTGGTGGGCTCGTCGAGCAGCAGCAGGTTGTGCCTGCCCACCATCAGGATCGCCAGTGCGAGCTTGGTCTTCTCGCCGCCCGACAAGGTGCCGGCGTCCTGGAAGACCTTGTCGCCCGACAGGCCGAACATCCCGAGCACGCCGCGGAGCTGGGTCTCGGTGAGCACCAGCCCGGGCGGCACCGAGCGGCGGATGTTGTCGAGCAGCGTCGCGTGCGGGTCGAGGTTGTCGTGCTCCTGCGCGTAGTAGCCGACGTCGACCTGGTGGCCGTACTCGAAGTGGCCCAGGTCGGCCGTCGTCTCGCCGGCGAGGATGCGCAGCAGCGTCGTCTTGCCGGCGCCGTTGAGGCCGAGCACCAGCAGCCGCTCGCCGCGGCCGAGGTCGAACCCGACATCCTCGAAGATCGGCGGACCGCCGTACCCCTTGCACAGCCCCGAGGCGGTGACCACCGTGCGGCCGCACGGCGGAGGTGGCGGGAGCGAGACCGCGAGCTGCTTCGTCGACCGGGGTGCGTGCACCTGCTCGGCCTGGGCGCGAGCGATCCGCTTCTCCATGTTGTGCGCCATCGCGGCCTTGGTGGCCTTGGCGCCGAAGCGGTCGACCACCCGCTGCATGCGGGCGATCTCCTTGGCTTGGATGGCCGCCCGCTTGGCGAGGCGGCGCTCGTCCTCGGCCCGGGCCGAGAGGTACTGGCTGTACGTGCCTCGGTACTCCACCACGGTGCCGACCGCGTCCTCGGTGGGCCGATCGAGGTGGAGCACGCGGGTGATCGCCTCGTCGAGCAGGTCGAGGTCGTGGCTGATCACCAGCAGCGCGCCCTGGTACTGGCGAAGGAACGCCATCAGCCACGTCTTGGCGTCGACGTCGAGGTGGTTGGTGGGCTCGTCGAGGCACAGCACGTCGCTGCCGGCGAACAGGATGCGGGCGATCTCCACCCGGCGCCGCTCGCCGCCCGACAGGACGCGGATCGGGAGGTCGAGCCGGTCGGTGGGCAGGCCGAGACCGGCCGCGATCGAGCGGGCCTCGCTCTCGGCGGCGTACCCGCCGGTGATCCGGAAGTGCTCCTCGGCGCGGGTGTAGCGCTCGACGTTGCGCTCGTCGGGCCGCTCGTCCATCGCGATGCGCAGCTTCTCGAGCCGCACGAGCTGCTCGTCGATGCCCCGGCCGGAGAGCACGTGCTCGACCGCCGTCCGCCCGCCGAGGGCATCGTCGATGCGCGGGTCCTGGGGCAGGTAGCCGAACCCGCCGGTGCGCGTCACCGTGCCGGCCGCGGGCTCGGCGACGCCGCCCAGGACCTTGAACGTGCTCGTCTTGCCGGCGCCGTTGCGCCCCACGATGCCCACCTTGTCCCGGGGCATCACGGTGAACGTGGCCGACTCGAGCACGAGCCGGCCACCCACCTCCACCGAGAGGTCGCGGACCTGGAGCACGTCAGCCCCCGGAGGCCGGCGGCGCCGGCGGGGCCGCCGCGGTGGTGGGTGGCGCGGTGGTGGCGGCCGTCGTGGCGGTGGTGGTGGCCGTCGTCGTGGCCGTGCCGCCGGCGGTCGTGGTGGTGGTGGCGGCGGTCGTGGTGCCCGTGCCGCCGGTCGTGGTGGAGCCGGCGGTCGTCGTGGTGGTCGATCCCGACGGCCGGGTCGTCGACGTGCCACCCGCGGGTCGGGTCGTGGTGGTGGCGGTCGGGCGCGGTCGGGTGGTGGTGGCGGTGGCGCCCCCGGTGCCCGACTGACCACCGGCGATCGCCGAGTCGTCGTCGAACTCGGTGCTCAGGCACTCGGGCTCGGTGGTGGCGGGGGGTGAGCCGAGGACGGCGGCGACCTCGAACGCGAGGCGGGCACGTCCGTCGTCGCCCAGGTGGATGCCGTCGGCCTGCAGCAACGTGGGCTCGGCCGCCGTGATGGCCGCCCAGTCGACGACGACGAGGTTCGGCGATCGCTCCGCCAGCGCTCGGATCTCCTCGTTGAGCGCCACCTGGTCCTGGCGACGCTCGGTGACGGTGAGCAGCACCACCGGTCGTGGCGCCAGCCGCTCGAGACCGGTCTCGAGCTCGGCCATGAAGCCCGGCACGTCGCCGTCGAAGTTGTTGCCGAGCCCGATGACGGCGGCGTCCCAGTCGATGCCCTCCTCCGGACGGAGACGTCGGTCGAGCACCCGGTCGAGGAACTCGATGAACCGACCGCTCTCGGCGTCGACCTCCACGGCCCAGTCGAGCGGCACGAGCGCCTCGCACATGTCGCCGCCGTAGCGACGGGCGGTGGAGGCGAGGATCGAGTCGCCGATCACGATCACTCGGTTGCCCTCGACCAGCTCGGCGACGGCGCCGACCCGGCGCGGCTCGGTGGAGCGGGGTGAGGTCGAGACGACCGGCGCCTCGGTCGAGGGCGTCGCCGTGCTGTCTGCAGCCAGGGTGCCGGGCAGCTCGCCGACGCCGCCGATGGTGCCCGTGGGTGCCGGCGGGCTCGCCGCCTCCGTGGCGCCGCACGCCGCGAGCCCGAGGGCGGCGACGACGAGGGCGGCACGGCGGATCACGAGGGACCATTGAACCCGATCGGTGGGCTCGCGGCACGGCAGGATCACCCCATGGGTCTGTACCGCGAGCACGTCCTGCCCCGCATCGTCGATCGCGCGTGCGGGTCGCCCGAGCTCGCGGCGTGGCGCCGGCGCGTGGTGGCGGGGCTGCACGGGCGCGTCGTCGAGATCGGGTTCGGCTCCGGGCTCAACGTCCCGCACCTGCCCGACGACGTCGAGGTGGTGATGGCGGTGGAGCCGGCCGCGCTCGGCCGGCGGCTCGCCCAGCCACGCATCGACGCCTCACCCGTCACCGTGGAGCACGTCGGTCTCGACGGCCAGACGCTCCCGCTCGACGACGCGTCGTGCGACGCCGCGCTCAGCACGTTCACGCTCTGCACCATCCCCGATCCGACCGTGGCGCTCGCCGAGCTGCGACGGGTGGTGCGACCCGGCGGGCGCGTGCACGTCCTCGAGCACGGGATCGCCCCCGACGAGTCCGTCGCCACCTGGCAGCGGCGGCTCGAACCCGTGCAACGGCGGCTGGCCGACGGGTGCCACCTCACCCGCGACCCGGTGGCGCTGCTGCGCGCCGGCGGGTTCGAACCCGAGTGGGTCGAGCAGCGGTACGCCCGCGGCCCCAAGCCGTGGAGCTACTTCACGGCGGCGGTGGCCGTGCGCGTCGACTGACGGCGCACGTCGATCTCGTCGAAGGTGTCGATCCGTCGCAGCGACGGGAACAGCACGGCCCACGCTGCGGCCACGCCCACCGTGATGACACCGCCGCCGACGATGGCGGCCGGCACGCCGAACGCGGTGGCGGCCATGCCGCTCTCGAACGCACCGAGCTCGTTGGAGGCGCCGATGAACACCGACTCGACGGCGACGACGCGCCCGAGCTGGTCGTCGGGCGTGGCGGTGGGCACGAGGGCCCCTCGGATGAACATCGACACCATGTCGGCGGCCGACAGCACGATGAGCGCTGCGAAGGCGACGACGTAGCTGGTGGTGAGGCCGAACGCGATGGTGCCCAGCCCGAACACCGCCACCACGACGAGCAGCGTCGGGCCGATCCGGCGGGTGACCGGGCGCACCGCCAGCCACACGGCCATGATCGCGGCGCCGATGCCGGGGGCGGCGCGGAGCCAGCCGTAGGCCACGTCGCCCACCTCGAGCCGGTCGGCGGCCACCGACGGGATCAGCGCGACCGCCCCGCCGAACAGCACGGCGAACAGGTCGAGCGAGATGGCGGCCAGCACGATCGGGGTGCGCCGCACGAAGCGGAGGCCCTCGAAGGCCGCAGCCAACGTGGGTCGCTCCCGGTCGTGGGCGGGCTCGTTGGCGTAGCGGACCCCGAGCAGCGGCAGGATCGACGCGGCCACGAGCACCCACGCGACGGCGTAGGGCACGACCGGGTCGATGCTGTACAGCAGGCCGCTCGTGGCCGGGCCGACGATCGTCGCCGCCGTGAACACGCCGGTCCACACGGCCACGAGCTGCGGGAGCCGCCCGAGCGGGGCCACCAGCGGGGGCATCGACCTGATCGACGGGGCCAGGAACGCGTCCGAGGTGCCGTACGTGAAGGCGAACACGTACAGCGGCCACACCTCGGTGGGGTCGGTGGTGGCGTACCAGGCCATCGCTCCGATGCTGAGGAGGTGGGCGAGGGAGGCCAGCGCCACCACTCGACGGCGGTCGAACCGGTCGGCCACCACACCGCTCACGAGCGCGAACAGCAGCGCCGGCAGGAACTGGGCCAGTCCGAGCAGACCGATCGCCAGCGTGCCGCCGGTGATGTCGAACGCCTGCTTGAACAGCGCCGTCACCATCACGTAGACGCCGAGGAACGACACCCCGACGGAGAACAGGAACCGGCGCACGGAGCGGATGCGCAGCAGCTCCCCCACGTCGGACACGTCGGGCGACGGTACCGGAGCGTGCTAGTCACGCGTCCATGGGATCCATCGCCGACGACACCCGCTGGCTCGACGCCACCGATCAGGCCGCACTGGTGCGGCAGGGGGAGCTGAGCCCGCTCGAGCTGCTCGACGCGGCCATCGAGCGGATCGAGGCCGGGGACGCCGCGATCAACGCCGTGGTGCTCCGGTGGTTCGACGCCGCCCGTGAGGCGGCCGCGTCACCGGACCTGCCCGACGGACCCTTCCGTGGGGTGCCGTTCCTGCTGAAGGACCTCTGGGCCCACTTCGCTGGCCAGCCGCTCACGAACGGCAATCGGGCCCTGGCCGCCTCGCGTCCCGTCTCCGGCACCGACACCACCTTGGTGGGTCGCTACCGCTCGGCCGGCCTGGTGATCGCGGGGCGCACCAACAGCCCCGAGCTCGGGTCGGTGCCGGTGACCGAGCCGCTGGCCTATGGCCCGACGCGCAACCCGTGGGACCTCGATCGCACCCCGGGTGGATCGAGCGGCGGGGCGGCGGCCGCGGTGGCGGCGGGCTTCGTGCCGGTTGCTCATGCTTCCGACGGAGGCGGGTCGATCCGGATCCCGGCGTCGTGCTGCGGGCTCGTCGGTCTCAAGCCGTCACAGGGCCGGATCACCACCGGCCCGCACCGCGCCGAGAGCGGGCTCGGCGTCGAGCACTGCGTGTCGCGGACGGTGCGCGACACCGCGCACCTGCTCGACGCGACCGCCGGTCCGGGCGTCGGTGACAGCGTGCTCGCGCCCGCTCCGGCGCGACCGTACGCCGACGAGGTGGGCGCCGACCCGGGCCGGCTCCGGATCGGGTTCCTCGACCACGACCCCCGTGGCCTCCCGCTCGAGCCCGAGTGCGCCGCGGGGGTGCGGGCCACGGTCACGTTGCTCGAGTCGCTCGGCCACACCGTCGAGGCGGGGTTCCCGGCCGTGCTGGGCGACACGTCGATGGCCGGCAGGTTCATGGCGCAGTGGGCCACGAACATGGCCACCGGCATCGCCGCGTTCGGCGAGATGCTCGGGCGCGACCTCGGCCCCGACGACGTCGAGCCCGTCAACTGGGCCCAGGCCGAGTTCGCGCGGCACCAGTCGGCCGTCGACCTCGCCACGGCCCAGGCGGCGATCGCGGCGTTCCGCCGGCAGGTGCAGCAGTGGTGGGCCGACGGCTTCGACCTGCTGGTCACGCCCACGGTGGCCGAGCTGCCGCCGCGGATCGGCGAGCACGACGCCATGCCCGACGACCCGATGGCGGGGATGAAGCGCGCCGGGCGGTGGGTGGCCTTCACCGGGGCGTTCAACATGAGCGGGCAGCCGGCGATCAGCCTGCCGCTGCACTGGACCGCCGAGGGCCTGCCAGTGGGTGTCCAGCTCGTCGCCGCCTACGGCCGCGAGGACCTGCTCATCCGGGTGGCGTCGCAGCTCGAGGCGGCCGCTCCGTGGGCCCACCGCCGCCCGCCGATCGGCTGATCAGCGGGCGGTCCAGCCGCCGTCGACGATCAGGCTCTGGCCGGTGATGAACGAGCCGGCGGGGGAGGCGAGGAGCAGCAGCGCTCCGTCGAGCTCGTGGGCGTGCCCCATGCGGGGGATCGGGGTGTTGGCGGCGATGAACCGCTGACTGCCCTCGTCGGTGTCCATCCCGGCCGTCATCTCCGACGGGAACCACCCGGGGCACAGGGCGTTGACGGTGATGCCCTTGCGGGCCCACTGCAGTGCGAGCTCGCGGGTGAGGTTGATGACGGCGCCCTTGCTCGCGCAGTAGTGCGCCTGCTTCACCGGAGTGGCCCCCACGTGGCCGAGCATCGACGCGACGTTGACGATCGTGCCGCCACCCGCCGCGATCATCGACGGCGCGCAGCGCTTCGACAGGTGCCACACGGCGGTGACGTTCAGCTCCATCGCGGCCCGGAAGTCGTCGAGCTCCTCGTCCTCCACCGCCACCTTGTGGCCGATGCCGGCGTTGTTGACGAGCACGTGCACCGCGCCGAAGCGCTCGAGCGCCTCGTCGACGAGCCGGTCGCGGTCGTCCTCCCGCGACAGGTCGGCCGCCACGGCGTGCGCGCCCGGCAGCTCGTCGACCAGCGCGGCGAGCCGGTCGGCGCGGCGGGCAGCCACCACGACGGTGGCGCCGGCGGCGTGGAGCACCCGGGCGAAGCGGTCGCCGAGCCCCGACGACGCACCGGTGACGATGGCCACGCGGCCGTCGAGGCGGAACACGGCGAGCGGGTCGAGGGCGGGCTCGGACATGTCGGCAGTGTGACGGCGACGACGGAACGATGACGAATCGCGCACAGTGCGCGAACGCCCGTGGCGCAGCCGGATCGCGCGGGCTACAAACGGCGTCCGTGAGCGCCGTGACCCACCAGCACCCGACGACCCGCACCGGTCGCGACTGGTCGCCCACGCTCGCGCTCGCACTGGTGGTCAGCCTGGTCGCCGCCCTCGTCGCGATCGTGCTGCGAGCCGCCACCGACGTGTCCGACACGACGATCGTCGTCGCCGTCATCGTCGTGGCGTTCACGGTGAGCTGGATCGACTCCGGCCGCCGCCGCGGCACCGCCTGACCCCCCTCGACCCGCGACGATGACGATGGGGTGACGACGGGAACCGGCGGGAACCACGGAGCCGTGGGGAGCGTCCCATCCACATGCGCCACCGTGTGACCGTCGCCACAGCCAGTGCGATCGTGCTGCTCGCAGCCGCCTGCTCGGGCACCGACGCCCCTGGCGCCGGCCCGAGTCCGACCGAGTCCTCGCCGCCGCCGTCGACCTCGGAGGTCCCGGTGACGCTTCCGACCGCACCCGGCTCGACCGAGCCGACGCCGTCGACGAGCGAGCCACGTCCGGTCGGGGGGCCGGGGCGCGGGCTCACGTTCTTCGGTGACTGCCCTCGGCTCCTCGAGCACCTGCGGGGTGAGGCGCTCGAGCGGGTGACCGCCTGGGGCCTCGACGGCGGTTGGTACCCGTACGCCGCGGACGGTGCGCTGCGGGCGGAGGGGCTCGAAGCGCCGGCGGCCACCGACGACTCGGGTGCCGGTGCCGTGGCGACCACGACCTACTCGGGGACCAACACCCAAGAGGTCGGTGTCGACGAGGGCGACATCGTCG
>JALOLG010000368.1 GCA_025456105.1 Ilumatobacteraceae bacterium
CCAGAACTCGGCGTGCATCCGCCCGAGGGCCTCGAGCGCGGCCGCCGCGTCGTCGAGCGTGGCACCCACGATCTGGTCGCCGCAGCGCAGCTCGCCGAGGTCCTCCAGCAGCAGCAGGAAGTCGCCCGCGTCGAGGTCGATCGCGACGCCGTAGGCGTTCGGGGTGTCGGGCAGCTGCGGTGCGAGCTCCTGGTAGAAGCGCGCTTCGCGCTCGAACACCCGCGCCGGTGCGAGCAGCTGGCGCACGTGCTGGTCGGGTGTGGGGATCTTGGCCATCATCGTCGTCGGACCGGTGCCGCCGTCGTAGGTGACGCGCAGGCGGTCGACCGTGCCCATGAACCCGACGCCGGCCGCGAGCCGCTCGGCCGTCACGGTGGCGACCGACGTGGCGGCGTCGATGGTGCCGCTGGCGCGCAGCGTGTCGGTGAGCCACGCCGCGTCGATGGCGTCGGCGCTGGTGGGAACGATGCCCATGGATCCCCCTCGTGGTCCGCCTCCGAGCCCCCTGCACGGAGGTGCGTAGTGTCGCGCCGGTGAGCGACGACGTGGAAACTCCGGACGGTGCGCTCGAGGGTCGCACGGTGCTCGTCACCGGCGCGGCGCGAGGCATCGGGCGCTCGACCGTCGAGCTCGCTGTGCGAGCCGGCGCCACGGTGATCGCGCTCGACGTCCGTCCCGAGGTGCGCGACCTCGACGACCGGCCCCGTGTGCGCGCCGTGGTGGCCGACGCCGCCGACGTGCACGACATGCAGCGGATCGTCCACGACCTCGATGCCGAGGGCATCGAGGTCGACTCGGTCGTCACCGCAGCGGGCCTGGCCGAGTTCGTCACCGTCGACACCCCGGTGGGCGAGGCAGCGGCGAGCTTCGCCCGCATGATCGAGGGCAACCTCACGTCGTGCTACGTGGCGGTGCGGGCGCTGTTCCCGCACCTCGTCCGCAGCGGGCGGGCCAACGTGGTGATCGTCTCCACCGACCACGTCCACGTCCGCCCCGGTGCCCGGCCGAAGTCGGGCTTCATGGAGGGCTACGACGCCGCGAAGTGGGGCCTCGAGGGCCTGCGCCGCAACTGGTCGACCGTGCTCGGCCGCTACGGGGGGCGGGCGAACATCGTCGCGATGGGCGAGACCGACACGCCCATGCTGCGCGAGTTCATGGCCGACCGCGGCGCCACCGACGCCGAGATGGACGAGCGAGCCGCTGCCGAGGGCTGGCTCACCAGCGACCAGGTCGGCGGGGTGATCGTCGCGCTGCTCGCCGACGACGACCCGCGCCGCACCGACACCAACGTCGGCCTCTGGCCCGGCTTCCCCGCCGTCCTCCCGCCCCTCGACTGAAGCCGTTTTCGTGATTGGGGGGTGTCGCATGGACACCCCCCAATCACGAAAACAGCGGTCAGGTGCGGGGGCTCGGGGTGAAGCGGCCGGCGGGGAAGGCGGGCTCGACGCGCTCCTTGGCGTCCCAGTCGTGGGTGACCTGGCGGTGGGCGATCTTCCAGGCGCCGTCGCGGCGCTCGAATCGGTCGAAGTAGCGGCCACCGAAGCGCTCGAGGAACGGGCCGTCGGCGTCGCTGCAGCGGTGCCACGCCATCACCGGGGTCTCCACCTCGGCGGTCGTCGACGACGTGAAGTCGATGATCGAGTCGCCGATCACGTGCATCGTCGCGTCGGCGTGCGAGCGGAGCTTCTCGGTGGCGTAGCGCGCGAAGTCGACGCCGAGGCCCTGGAACGCCCCGTGGTCGTCGGTGGCGTCGGGGTGGTACACCGAGGCCACCAGCTCGGCATCGCAGCGGTCGATGCCCCGGCAGTAGTCGAGCAGCCGTCGCCGGATCTCCCGCTCGGCGGCGATCACGTCCAGGTCGTTCTCCATCGGGGCACCCTCCGCCTCTCGTCGGAACTGATCGTGCGGTTACTTTCCCACGCATGACCCAGGTCCCCGTCAGCGAGGGCGTGTTCACGTGGCCGTCCGACGAGCCGCACCTCATCGGCAGCAAGTGCCTCGACTGCGGCACGTACACGTTCCCCGTCTCCACCGGCTGCTCGCGCTGCAGCAGCGACCGGCTCGAGACCGTCGAGCTCTCGCGCCGCGGGAAGCTCTGGACGTGGACGATCCAGGGGTTCCCCCCGAAGGCGCCGCCCTTCGCCGGCAACGCCGACCCCAAGACGTTCAAGCCCTTCGGCGTCGGCTACGTCGAGCTGCCGGGTGAGGTGAAGGTGGAGACCCGCCTCACCGTCGCCGACCCGGCGCAGCTGCAGATCGGCATGGAGATGGAGCTCGTCATCGAGCCGCTCACCACCGACGACGACGGCAACGAGGTCGTCACGTTCGCGTTCGCCCCCGTCAACGACAACTGAGCAGGAGACACCGCCATGAGTGACGACATCGCCATCGTCGGCATCGGCATGCACGAGTTCGGCCGCCACGAGGGCGTGTCGGGCATGGAGCAGGGCGTCATCGCCGTGCGCCGCGCACTCGCCGACGCCGGGGTCGAGTGGTCCGACATCCAGTTCGCGTTCGGTGGCTCGCTCGCCGCCGGCGCCGCCGACACGATGGTCTCGCAGCTCGGCCTCACCGGCCTGCAGTTCATCAACGTCGCCAACGGCTGCGCCACCGGCGGCTCGGCGCTGTTCAGCGCGTACAACACCATCAAGTCGGGTGTGTTCGACCTCGGCATCGCGATCGGCTTCGACAAGCACGAGCGCGGCGCGTTCCGGGTGAACACCAAGGGATCGGGCCTCGGCGACTGGTACGGCGCGTCGGGCCTCGCGCTCACCACGCAGTTCTTCGGGATGAAGATCAACCGCTACATGCACGAGTACGGCATCTCGCAGTCGACGCTCGCGAAGGTGAGCGAGAAGGCGTTCCGCAACGGCTCCAAGAACCCGATGGCGTGGCGCCGCAAGCCGATCTCGGAGGCCGAGGTGCTCGAGGCGCCGATGCT
>JALOLG010000033.1 GCA_025456105.1 Ilumatobacteraceae bacterium
GAGTCGGGCGAGACGGCCGAGGAAGACGCCGTCACCGCCGGATAGGCTCACGACCCGCTACGGGGTGTAGCGCAGCTTGGTTAGCGCGCCACGTTCGGGACGTGGAGGCCGGAGGTTCAAATCCTCTCACCCCGACCATCGACACGGCCTCACACGAGGTTGAAGGTGGCGAAGATCTGGTCGAGGGCGTCGAGGTCGGCCTCGCTCGTGAGCTGCACCGCCACCACCGCCGTCACGCTGCCGTCGGCCGGGCTGGCCGCCACCACCACGTACGTGGTCGGCAGGCCACCGCAGTCGCTCCAGATCCGGAACTGGCCGATGAACGTGCCGTCGTCGTAGGGGGCGAGCCCGTCGTCGGTGGCGCACTCACCCTCGGCCGGGGCGAAGTCCTCGATCGTGGCGGCCTGGTCGGCGGCGCCCGTGAGGAGCCCGTAGAACATGCCCGGCACCTCCCACGTCTCGTTGTAGCCCTGGATCGACGTGGCGGCCGAGATCTGGGGCACCAGCGTGCCGTCGTCGAGCGTGATCGGCGTCGTGTCGACGTCGGCCCACTCGACGGGCACGTCGACGGTGATCGTGCCGGTGTCGTCGACGAGGGTCTGGTAGCCGGTGTAGACGGTGCCGTCGCCCTCGTCGACCTCGACCTCGTCCTCGATCTCCTCGGCGAACGAGAACGACACCTCGAGCGGCACGTCGCCGCCGATCTCGCCGCGCAGCACCTCCGACGTGTCGTAGCGCAGCACCTCGATCTGCATCGGCCGGTCGCCGGCGGTGCGGATCGCGTCGCAGTAGTCGGCCATCGTGCCGTCGGTGGCCATCGGCAGGCCGTTGAGCGACGTCACGATGTCGCCGGGCAGCAGACCCACCTCGGCGGCGGGCGTGCCGGCCGCGACGCCCGAGACCCAGATGCCCGACGTGCCGCTCGCCTCGTCGACGATGGCGGTGCCGTTGATGCCGAGCGACTCGAAGTCGCCCTGCTCCAGCTCGGCGACCACCTCCTGGGCGAGCTCGGACCGGATCGCGAAGAACTGCGCGACCGAGATGGCGGGGCTCACCGCGTAGTTCACTGCGACGACTCGGCCGTCGGCGTCGACCAGCGGCCCGCCCGAGTTGCCAGGCTGGATGTTGGCGTCGTGCTCGATCGTGGCGTCGATCGACGCCCACGACGTGTCGCCCGACGCCTCCGCCTTGGAGACGATGCCGCGGGTGAGCGTGAACTCGGGATCGCCGAGCGGGAACCCGGCGGCGTACACCTCGGTGCCCACGGTGGGCGGCGCATCGGCCCACTCGAGGTAGGGCAGCGGTTCGTCGGCGTCGATGCGGATGAGCGCCAGGTCGTTGCACTCCGACACGCCGAGGATCTCGGCGTTGTAGCTCTCGGAGGTGTCGCCGCCCACGAACACCTCGAGGGTGGCGGCGCCCGTGACGACGTGGTTGTTGGTGACGGCGAGGCCGTCGGGGCTGATGATGAAGCCCGTCCCCGACCCGGCGTTCGAGGTCATGCCCACCTCGGGGTCGCGGATCGTGCCCTCCGCGAGGATCTGCACCACGGCCGACTGGACCTCGTCGAAGCCGATCCCGGTCGGTTCGGTGGTGACCGCGGCCGGCTCCTCGGTGGTCGCCGGGGCCGGTTCGGTGTCGGGAGGCGACGTCGGCTCGGCCGACTCGTCGTCACCCCCACCGCCGCAGGCGGCCAGCACCACCGCACCGACCGTCAGCATCGCCGCCACCGGGAACCGCCTCGCTCGCATGGCGTCATCCTGTCACCCGGCGAGCGGTACGTTCGGCAGGTGGACCTCGCCGCGCTGCAGGACGTCATCGAGCGGACGTATGGCGAGCGCGACCGCGCCCGCGGCGTGCCGTCGACGGTGGCGTGGCTGGCCGAGGAGCTGGGCGAGCTGGCCCAGGCCGTGCGCAAGGGCACCCCCGAGCAGCAGGCCCACGAGTTCGCCGACGTGCTGGCCTGGGTGGCGTCGCTCGCCAACCAGATGGACGTCGACCTCGCCGCGGCGATCCGCCGCTACGAGGCGGGCTGCCCCCGCTGCGCCGCCATCCCCTGCGCCTGCCCGTGACTCAGGCGTCGAGGAACAGCTCGGCGATCTGGACGGCGTTGAGGGCGGCGCCCTTGCGGAGGTTGTCGTTGCTCACGAACAGCGCCAGGCCACGGCCACCGGGCACACCGGGGTCGGTGCGCACCCGGCCGACGAAGCTGGGGTCGGCGCCGGCCGCCTCGAGCGGCGTCGGGATGTCGGACACGACCACGCCGGGCGCGGCGGCGAGCAGCTCGAGTGCCCGCTCCACCGAGATCGGGCGGGTGAACTCGGCGTTGAGCGACAGCGAGTGGCCGGTGAACACCGGCACCCGCACGCACGTGCCCGACACGGCGAGCTCGGGGATCCCGAGGATCTTGCGGCTCTCGTTGCGGAGCTTCTGCTCCTCGTCGGTCTCGAACGAGCCGTCGTCGACCAGCTTGCCGGCGAACGGCAGCACGTTGAACGCGATCGGGCGGGCGAACTTGGTGGGCTCGGGGAACTCCACCGCGCGTCCGTCGTGGGTGAGCTCGGCCGCGTGCTCGACCACCTTGCGGGCCTGCTCGTCGAGCTCGGCCACGCCGGCCAGCCCGCCGCCCGACACCGCCTGGTAGGTGCTCGCGATCAGGCGCACGAGACCGGCCTCGTCGTGCAGCGGCTTGAGCACCGGCATCGCGGCCATGGTGGTGCAGTTGGGGTTGGCGATGATGCCCTTGGGCGCCTGGCGGGCGGCCTCGGGGTTGACCTCGCTCACCACGAGCGGGACGTCGGGATCCATCCGCCACGCCGACGAGTTGTCGATCACCGTCACGCCGGCGGCGGCGAACCGGGGGGCCAGCTCGCGCGACGACGTGGCACCCGCCGAGAACAGCGCGATGTCGAGGCCGCTCGGATCGGCCACCGCGGCGTCCTCGACGGTGATCTCACCGTCGAGCCACGGCAGGGTGCTGCCGGCCGAACGGGCCGACGCGAAGTACCGCATCTCCGTCACGGGGAACGCCCGCTCCGCCAGGAGGCGCCGCATGACGCCACCGACCTGTCCCGTCGCACCGACCACACCGACTCGCATGCGTGTGGAGGCTACTGGTGGGTGCCCTCGGGCTCCTCGGGGGTTGCGGGTCGCGTGGTGACGGTGGCGACCAGCCACCAGTGCGCCGGGTTGATCCCGTCGAACGTCTCGGTGTGCGAGCCGACCGCCGTGGCGCGGCCCTCGGGGTGGCGCCAGATCGTGACGTGCTCGAGGTCGGGGCCGATCTGCGCGAGCACCTGGTCGGGGGTGAGGCGGTTGGCCTGCCAGGCGAGGCGAACGCTCCACCGCCGTCGCGTGAGCGCCGGGCCGATGCCGGGCACGCGGAACATCGCGCGCATGAGAGCACCCGACGGGAGCACGTACCAGTCCGACCGGCTGCGACCCCGGAAGTTGAGGGCGATCCGCCCGGCCGGCACCGTGACCCGGACGGACTCGGCGCACAGGTCGAGCGCGTCGTCGTGGTCGCAGTGCTGCAGCGTGATGTAGCTGAACGTGAGATCGACCGAGTCGTCGGGGAGGTCGATCGAGCGACCGTCGGCCACGTGCACCGTGCGGAGCCGCTCGGGCACACCGAACTTGGCCACGGTCTCGCGGCACCGCTCGAGGAACCCGGCGTCGAGGTCGCTCGCCACCACCGAGCCGAACTCACGGGTGAACGCACAGGTCATGCGCCCGATGCCGCTGCCGATCTCGAGCATCGTGCGCTCGGCGTTGGCCGGCTCGCGCAGGCCGAACTGCTCGAGGTAGGCCGGCACCTCGTCGTCGCCCGTGGCGACGAACTCGGCGAGGGTGAGCTCCTCGCCGGTCTCGTTGTTGAACACCCAGCCGGTCTCGCGCACCACGTCGTCGCCGCTCGCGAACTGCTCGCTCACCTGCCCGGCGGTTCGCCAGGGGAGCAGCTTGCTGCGGCGGGACATCGTGCCGGTGGGCTCGGCGGCGCTCAGGTCCGCTCCGGCAGCGGCGCCGAGTAGGCCTGCCCGGAGTCGAGCCCGAACGCCGTGTGCAGGGTGCGGGCGGCGCGCTCGAGGTCGGCCGTGGCGATGACGACGGAGATGCGGATGGTGGACGTGGAGATCATCTCGATGTTGACGCCCTCGTCGGCGAGGGTGCGGAACATCTTCGCCGCGATGCCGGGCGAGCTCTTCATGCCGGCGCCCACCACCGAGAGCTTGGCGATGTCGCGGTCGTGCGTGACGCCCTGGGCGCCGATCTCGGCGGCCACCCGCCGCACGATCTCCTCGGCCTCGCCCAGGTCGGCGATCGGCATCGTGAAGCTGATGTCGGTGGTGCCGTCGGTGGACGTGTTCTGCACGATCATGTCGACGTTCACGTTGGCTGCCGCGAGCGGCTCGAACAGCGCCGCCGAGATGCCCGGGCGGTCGGGCACGCCGAGCACCGTGACCTTGGCCTCGCTCACGTCGGTGACGACGCCCGAGATGATCGGATCTTCCACGTTGGGCTCCTCGTTGGTGACCCACGTGCCGGCCTCCCAGGTGAAGCTGGACCGCACGTGGAGCGGGACGTTGTGGTTGCGGGCGAACTCCACCGAGCGCAGCGCCAGCACCTTGGAGCCGGCGCCGGCCATCTCGAGCATCTCGTCGAAGTGGATGCGGGCGAGCTTGCGGGCCTGGGGCACGATGCGCGGGTCGGCGGTGAACACGCCGGTGACGTCGGTGTAGATCTCGCAGGCGTCGGCGTCGAGCGCCTTGGCGAGCGCGGACGCGGTGAGGTCGGAGGCGCCACGACCCATCGTGGTGATCTCCTTGTCGGTGCTCACGCCCTGGAAGCCGGCGACGACCGCGACCCGACCGGCGGCGAGCGCCTCGCGCACCCGGTCGCCCTTCACCTCGACGATCTTGGCCTTGCGGTGCGCGGTGTCGGTGATGATGCCCACCTGGCTGCCCGTGAAGCTGACCGCGTCGACGCCGATGTCGGCGAGCGCCATCGTCATGAGCGCCGCGGTGACCCGTTCGCCCGTGGTGAGCAGCATGTCCATCTCGCGGCCGGGCTGGGTGGACGACACCGAGTCGGCGAGGGCGATCAGGTTGTCGGTGGTCTTGCCCATCGCCGACACCACCACCACGACGTCGTTGCCGTGGCGCTTGGTGATCTTGACGTTCTCGGCGACCGCGCGGATGCGATCGGGGTCGGCGACGGACGTACCGCCGTACTTCTGGACGATGAGCGCCACGGGGATCGGAGGCTACGGGGCGCTCGTGAGCGACACGACCTCGAACTCGAGGAGGCTCGCGCCGGTGGCGACCGGGTGGTGGGGCTTGGCCTCGCCGGTGCCGCCCTCGGTGTGGGTGTTGGCGTGCTGCTGGGCGAACTCGCGGCTCGTGCGCCAGGCCTGGAACGACTCCTCGGAGTCCCAGCGGGTGACGACGAAGTAGCGCGAGTCGCCGGCCACCGGGCGCAGCAGCATGAACTCCTCGAACCCGGGCATCCCGTCGACCTCACCGGCCCGGGCGGCGAACCGCTTCTCCAGCTCGGGCCCCATCCCCTCGGGCACCTCGATCGCGTTGATCTTGACGACGCTCATGGGCGCCATTGTCGCCGACGAGGCGACGGATGGCACGTCGACGATCAGGCGCCGGAGATCACGCCGGCGATGTCGTCGACGACGGAGGGGTCGGCGGTCTTCGCGATCGCGACGATCGCGAGGTGGGCACCCGCCCGCGACCACGCGTCGACCTCGGCGCCGAACGCCTCCGGGTCGTCGTTCCAGCGCACGAGCACGCTGCAGGTGATCTCGTCGGGATCGCGGTCGAGCCGCCGGCAGTGCTCGTGCAGCACCTCGCGGCACTCGGCGAACTCGGCGGTGTCGGCGCCCGAGTAGTTCCAGTGGTGGGCGTAGCGCGCGGCGAGCGGGAGCGTGCGGCGCTTGCCCCGCCCACCGATGCACACCGGCAGCGGGCGCTGCAGCGGGAACGGGTGGTTCATGGCGCCGTTGAGCTGGTAGTAGCGCCCGTGGAAGCTGGTGCGCTCCTGGGTGAACAGCCCCTCGAGCACGGCCAGCGACTCCTCGAACCGGTCGAAGCGCTCCTGCATCGTGCCGAGCTCGATCCCGAACGCCTCGCACTCCTCGAGGTTCCAGCCGGCACCGACGCCGAGCTCGAGCCGGCCGCCCGACGTGATGTCGAGCGTGGCGGCCATGTTCGCGAGCACGCCGGGGTGGCGGTAGACGATGCCGGTCACGAGGACGCCGCCCCGGATCCGCCGAGTCTCGTGCAGCAGCGCGGTGAGCGTGACCCAACCGTCGAAGCAGTCGTCGGTGGAGTCGCCGAACAGCGGATAGAGGTGGTCGAACGTCCAGGCCGACTCGAACACCTCGTGGGTGTCGGCCCGCTGCCACACCTCGCGGAGCCACGGCCAGGTGGTGCGCTGGGGCGACGTGCTCAGGGCGAACCGCACGTCCGTACCTTTCCACTCCGGCCCTGCCGGCAACGTGCCGGAGCGCTCAGCGAGAGAGCAGCGGGCCGAGCTCGGCCACCGACGCGAGCAGGTGCGTGTGCGGCGCGGTGGCGAGCTGCTCGGCGGTGTGCGCGCCGGTGAGCACGCCGGCGACGATCGACGCCCCGGCCCGGGTGCCCGCGAGCAGGTCGTTGGTGGTGTCGCCGGCGACGGCGACCGAGGCGACCGAGGTGGCGCCGAGGCGGAGCACCGCGGTGAGGATCATGTCGGGGAACGGCCGGCCACGGCCCGCGTCGGCGGGCGACAGCACGAGGTCGACGAGATCGCCCCAGCCGAGCCGGTCGACGATCGCGTCGCGGGTCGCCGGCGCGAAACCGGTGGTGAGGCACGTGCGGATCCCGTCGCGGCGGCAGCGATCGAACAGCTCGACCGCACCCTCGACCGGACGGACCCCGCCGGCTGCGACGACGTCGGCGTACGCGTCCTCGAACGCCGCGTTGGCGCGTGCCGCTGCGTCGTCGTCGCCGAGGATCGCCCGGAACACCTCGATCTTCGACGCTCCCATCGTGGTGGCGGCGTACGCCATGGCGTCGTCGAGCGCCGCGCCGGCGAGACCCGCCGCCGTGGCGGCGACGCGGAAGCTGGCCATCACCGCGTCGCCGTCGTCGACGGTGGTGCCGGCCATGTCGAGGCACACGAGCTCGATGGGTGGGTGCGTCGGCGTGGTGGTCACAGTGCCTCCCAGGTGCGCTCGGCGATGGCGGGCGACAGCGTCATCCCGCGCCCACCCGCGCCGGTGACGAGCACGACGCCGGGCTCGACCTCGTCGTGGTGGTACACGATCGACGGGTCCGTGTCGGGGTGGAGCACGGAGTACACGCCGGCCCAGCGGCGCAGCACCGGCGGCAGCGGTGCGCCGAGGATGGTGGCAGCGCGCTCGGCGAGGTGCTCGTAGGGCTCCTCGTCGACGTCGAACGGGAACGGCTCGTCGTCGTCGTGGGTGTCGCCGATCGTGAGGCTCCCGTCGAGGCGCTGCACGAGGAGCAGCTGGAGGTCGTGCCTCGCAGCGACCGCGGATCGGTCGCCGAGTGGCGCGAGGTCGAGGTGCTCGTAGGCGGGGTAGTAGCGCAGCGACTCCGCATCGGCGATCGACGAGGTGAGCCGCAGGTCGGTGGGCGCGGTCTGCATCATCTGCAGTCGGCGGCGTCGCACTGGTGCCGTCGCCAGCCGGTCGGCGAGCAGCCCGTCGTGGGTGGCTCCGGGGCACACCACCAGCAGGTCGGCCTCGTGCCGATCGCCGAGGTGGTCGATCGCGACGGCGCCGTCGTGGGCGACCACGTGGCGGCCCGGCACGTGCTCGTAGCGACCGGTCGCCGCCATCGCGTCGCGCAGCGATGGCAGCAGCACGCGCGGCTCGACGATCGCGTCACGTCGGCAGTGGAGCGCGCCGACCACGGGGCCGCGGACGGCGGGCTCGGCCCGCCGAACCTCGTCGGGGTCGAGGAGCACCGTGTCGCGATCGGCCGCAGCGGGGGTGGCTGCGTAGCTCGACATCACGTCGAGCTCGCCGTCGGTGAGGGCCACCGTGAGCGAGCCGTGCGGTCGGAACCCGACCCCCGGGACGACGGCGCCGATCTCGGCCCACAGCTCGCGGGCACGCAGGGCGAGCTGCAGCTCGGTCCCGTCGCGTCGGCCGCTCACCCACACGAGCCCGAAGTTGCGCACCGACGCCGAGCGGGCCTCGAGGTCGCGCTCGATCTGGCGCACCCGGTGCCCACGGGCGAGCGCGAACCACGCGTGCATCGTGCCGATCACGCCACCGCCGACGATCGTGACGGTGCTCATGTGACGTCGCCGTCCGACTCGCTCTCGAGCCGGCGGCGCAGCGTGACCGGGGCGACCATGAGGTACGCCTCGCGCACCATCGCGGCGACTTCGTCCCAGTCGGGGTCGACGTCGAGATGGACGCCCACCCAGCCGCGGTGGCCGACGTAGGGCGGCCGGAAGAACCGGTCGGGCTCGGCCTCCACGAGCTGCTCCTGCACGCCGGGTGGCGCCGGCACCCAGAGGGCCGTGTCGTGCGCGCCGTGGTGGTCGTCGTGCAGCCTGCAGAGGGTCGTCTTGCCGCGGACGAAGAACGTCGGTGCGCCGTGGCTGAGCCGCTCGCTGACCTCGGGCAGCGGCGTGCAGATCCGACGGAGCTGCTCGAGCGCCCGGGCGTGCGACGTCATGGGTGGAGTCTCGCGCCGAGCCGGGGAACTCTGTCACACCCCCTGCGTACGTTTGTTCGCATGTACGCGACCGAGCGGTGGAGCGATCCGTCGGGGATGTCCCCGGTGGAGCTGGCGGGCCGGTTCGCGGAGCTCGAGCGGATGCGTCGTGAGGTCGAGGCCGCGTTGGTGGCGGTGGTGGGTGAGGTGCAGCGCTCGGGTGCGCATCGTGCCGATGGTCATGCGTCGGTGTCGGGGTGGGTGAAGGCGTTGGGGCGGTGGTCGGCGGCGGAGGCGTGTCAGCACCGTCAGGTCGCGGATCTCGCCGCCGCG
>JALOLG010000369.1 GCA_025456105.1 Ilumatobacteraceae bacterium
ACCTCGGTCGCCCGGCCGGCGGCTCGGTCAGCGAGCACCTGCACGTGCACGTGGTGCCGCGCTGGACGGGCGACTCGAACTTCATGACCGCGACGGCCAACACCCGCACCCTGCCCGAGGCGCTGGTCGACACCGCTGCGCGGGTGCGCGCGGCGTGGCCGAGCGCGACTGCGCAGCCGTAGGCTCTGGGCCACATGTCCGATCAGCCCCCCGACGAGATCCGCGACGTCCTGCCCGACGACCTCGATGCGAGCGGCTTCGTCGGCCCCTACCAGTTCCCCGACAACAGCCGCCGCCGCATCCCGGGGGTCATCTACCTGGTGCTCGCCGCCGGCTGCATCGTGCTGTGGGCGGTCGCTCGCGACGAGCCGATCGTCAACGACGGGTTCCTCTGGGCCGGCATCGCGCTGGCGCTGATCGGGCTGCTCAGCATCACGTCCGGGTGGCGCATGCACATCGACGAGCGTGACGCGCTCGTCGCCGCGCAGCAGGCGGTGCGCTTCCCCGTCGGCCACGCGTCGGCCCAGCAGGTGTGGCACGGGCTGCGCAGCCGCCCCACCTGGCGCGTCCTGTGCTACTCGGCCGACGAGCCGCCCACGCAGCGCGGCCTCGTGCTCGTCGACGCCGTCGACGGGCGGATCATCGAGCAGCTCGTGGAGTCCAACCCCGAGCAGTGGGCGAAGGGCTAGGTTCGCTGCGATGTTCGACGGCAAGTTCCGGGCGCCGATCGATGCCGCGGTGAAGCCGATCGGTGCCGGGCTCCGCAAGACCGGCCTCACGCCCGATCACCTGACGATCCTCGGGATCCTCGTGGGCATCGGTGCGGCCGTGGCGATCGGATCGGGTCGACTGCGGCTCGGCCTCCTGCTCGTGATCCTGGCGGCGCTCCCCGACCTCCTCGACGGCGCGCTGGCGAAGGCGTCGGGTGCGGCCAGCCAGCGCGGTGCATTCTTCGACTCCACCATCGATCGGATCACCGACGGCGTGCTGATGCTGGGCATCGGCTGGTACTTCGCCTCGGAGGAGTCGCCGCACATGGTGCTGCTGCCCTTCGCCGTGGCCATCACCGCTGCGCTCATCTCCTACATGCGCGCCAAGGCAGAGTCACTCGGCCTCGACGCCAAGGGCGGGATCATGGAGCGAGCCGAGCGGATCGTGCTCATCTGCATCGGTCTGCTGTTCGAGCAGCTGCTCATCCCGATCCTGTGGGTGATGCTGGCGCTCACGATCGTCACGGCCGTGCAGCGCTTCGCGAAGGTGTGGCGCCAGGCCGCGGTCTCACCCGTCACCCAGGCCCGCATCGACATGCGCCGGAGCCGCCGTCAGAGCCGCCGGGTGGCCCGCGTCGAGCGTCGCCGCACGCGGGTGCCCCGCCGGCCGGCATGAACCCCTTCGAGCTCGGCGACCCACGTCGGCTCGGACGACGCACCACGCAGCGGCTCTCCGAGGCGGCCACGGTCGGTGGCTATCGGGCCGGCGCGCTCGCTGCTCGCCTCGTGCCGGGCATCGCCACGCCGGTCCTCGCGCCGACGTTCGGGCTCGGAGCCCAGCTGGCATCGCCGGAGCGGCGCGACATGATCCGCCGCCACCTGCGGCGGGTGGTCCCGCGGGCGTCGAGCCTGCAGATCCGGCGCATGTCGCTCGAGGCGTTCGACTCCTACGCCCAGTACTGGCTCGAGACCTTCCGGTTGCCCAACCTGTCGGCGCGCACGGTCGACCGCGGGTTCGCCGCCGACGGCTACTCCGACCACATCGTGCCGGCGCTGGCCGAGGGCCGCGGCGTGATCCTGGCGCTCCCGCACCTGGGCGGGTGGGAGTGGGCCGGTCGGTGGCTGACCGACCGCGGACACCCGGTGACGGCCGTGGTCGAGCAGATCGAGCCGCCCGAGCTCTTCGACTGGTTCGCTGGCCTGCGCGCCGATCTGGGCATGACGGTCGTGCCGCTCGACGGCCAGGCGGGCAAGGCCGTGCTGGGTGCGCTGAAGCGCAACGAGATCGTGTGCCTGCTGTGCGATCGCGACATCCAGCGCAACGGGATCGAGGTGGAGTTCTTCGGGGAGCGGACGACCCTGCCGGCCGGCCCGGCGACGATCGCCCTGCGCTCGGGTGCGCCGATCCTGCCCACCGCCGTCTACTTCACCGGCCGGGCCGACGGGCACCACGCCTGGGTGCGGCCGCCGCTCGACACCAGCCGGGGGTCCGGCTCGCTGCGCGACGACATCACCCGCGTCACCCAGGACCTGGCGTACGAGCTGGAGGTGCTGATCCGCCGGGCACCCCAGCAGTGGCACCTGTTCCAGCCCAACTGGCCGAGCGACCCGGGCTACTGACGGAGCCCCGGCGGTGGCCACTGGACAGGCTGGGCGACGCGCTCAGTCGGTCGGGCACTGCGCGTCGTCGGAAGCGCCGCTCCCGGGTTCGCCGGGGACGCCGCTGACGGAGATCGTGACGTCTTCGTCGGGCTCGACGGTGAACGTGGTCCCACAGCCGCGCAGCGTCGGGCTCAACGCCGGCACCCATGGGGCGCTGTAGCAGCACAGCGGCGGCTCACCGAGCCAGAGGATGAGCATGTAGGTCCCTGGCTCCACGAGCGCGGGATCGTCGGTCACGTAGGGCCAGTCCTCCTCGGGGAAGAAGCTGTCACTGCGAAGGTCGGGGCGGGGGGAGCGGACGATCTGGGTCGTCGAGAACGGATCGGTGTCGACCGCCACGCCGAACCCGCCGACGGTGAACCTCGGGTTCGGCTGGCTGCCGCTGAACACCAGACCGACCAGCTCGGACCCGATCGAGTCCTCCACGTCGCTCACGGTGACGGTGACGGTGCTCGAGGCGGCGAGCTCGGGGGGCGACGTCGTCAGGTCCGCAGGTGCGGTCGCCTCCGTGGCGACGGTGGTCCGCTCCTGGGTGGTGCGAGCCACGACCATCGCCGTCCGTCCGGCGCGTCGTCGCAGGTAGGGGCGGAGGTCGAGTCTCGGCTCAGTCTGATCGCTGCACGAGCCAGCTCGACCGGCGAGACTGGTCCGCCGTGGGCCGGATGGTGGTCACCGGGGGGAGCAGCGGCATCGGAGCGGCCGTGGCCCGGCTCGCCGCGCAGCACGGGTGGGACGTCTGCCTCACGTACGCCAGCCGCCGAGGGGCTGCCGGAGCGGGTCGACCATGAGTGGGGCGGGCTCGACTGCCTCGTCAACAACGCCGGGATCGCCCCCGGGTACGGCCCGTTCGACGACCTCGACGCAGCGGACGTCCAACGCACCCTCGCCGTCAACGTCACCGGCGCCATCCTGTGCGCGCGGGAGGCGGTCCGGCGGATGGCCACCGACCGCGGCGGCGACGGCGGGTCGATCGTCAACATCAGCTCGAAGAACGCGGTCCTGGGCGGCGCCGGGGAGTGGCTCCACTACGCCGCCTCGAAGGCGGCCCTCGAGAACGTCACCGTGGGCCTCGCGAAGGAGGTCGCCGCTCGCGGCGTCCGGGTCAACGCAGTCCGGCCGGGGCTGATCGAGGGCGGCTTCGGCCCGTGGGCACCCGACGGCCGGGTCGAGGCCATGGTGCCCGGCATCCCGATGCAGCGGCCGGGCACGGCCGACGAGGTGGCCGAGGCGGTCGTGTGGCTGGCCTCGCCGCAGGCGTCGTACGTCACCGGCGCGCTGCTCGACGTGACCGGAGGCCGCTGACCAGGATGGACGCGTTCGCGCCTCCGACCGGACCGGGGGTCAACCTTCCGCCTCCCGGTGCCGATGAACCGTCGATGGTTCGGCGACATCTCGGCCCGATCGTGTTCGGCGTGCTCGCCATCGCGCTCGTGGTGGTGGCGTTCACGGCGTCGCCCGACGGCGCCGGCTCGTCGATGGGCATGATCGGCACGATGACGGCTGCGCTCGCCGTGGTGGCGGGTGTCGCCTGGCATCGGCCGGTGCGGCCGGTGCCCTGGCTCATCATGGCCCTCGGGCTCGTCGTCAGCGGGCTCGCCGTGTGGTCGTGGGCGGGACGAGGGTTCGTCGACGACCAGTTCCCGGGTGCCGGTGAGGCGATCGCCGCGATGGCCTACCCGTCGATCTTCGTCGGGCTCATCGCGGCCACCTCGGCCGAGCGGGGCGTCCGCGACCTCCTGTCGGGCGCCGAGCCGCTCATCTACGCGATCGCGGCGTCGTCGCTCGTGTGGCTCGCCGTGATGGAGCCGTTCCTCGACACCGACGAGCTGCCGATGGAGCGCGGCGTCTGGATCTGGATCTTCGCGGTGCTCGACCTGCTGCTGGCGCTCGTGGCGTCCCGGGCGCTCGCCTTCCGTCCCGGCCGGCCGGTGTTCGTCATCCTCGTGGTCGGCTTCCTCACCTGGTCCGTGGCCCACGCGGTCACCGGGTGGCGGCGTGGTGACGGGGTCCTCGAGCCCGAGCGATGGGAGACGGCGCTGCTCATGGCCGGACCGCTGCTGGTCGGCCTGGCCGCGCTGATGCCGTCGCTGGCGGCGGCGCCACCCGACCCGGAGGCTCGTCGATCGATCCGCTGGGCGCACGTGATCGGCGTCACCATCGCGGCGCTCGTGCCGCTCGCCGCGCTCATCATGATGCTGGCCATCGATGCCGGCGACGTGAGCCGCTCGTCGATCCTGGTGGTGTCGGGGTCGACCCTGGCCGTCGTGATCCTCGCGATCGCCCGCATGTGGGCGCTCGTCGGCGCCGTCCGTCAGCTCACCGAGGAGCGCGGGCAGAGCCGCCTCGCGGCGATGATCGAGCACTCGAACGACATCGTGGTGCTGTGCGACGCCGACGGTGTGGTGGGCTACGTCTCGCCCGGCGTGGTGACCACGCTCGGCATCGGGCCCGAGGTCTGGGCCGGCCACCACCTCGTCGACCTCGTGGTGGCCGAGGAGCGCGAGGGACTCGGCACGGGCTTCGGCCGGCTGGTCGAGCAGGGTCGCGGCGCCACGATCGAGCTGGAGGCCACGCTGGTGCGGGCCGACGGCAAGCAGCGCCGCGCCACCGTGATCATGGCGAACCTGCTCGACGAGCCGGCGATCGAGGGCGTGGTGGTGACCTTCCGCGACATCACCGAGCAGCGCAACCTCGAGCGCCAGCTGAGCCACCGAGCGTTCCACGACGAGCTCACAGGGCTCGCGAACCGGGCGCTGTTCCTCGACCGCATGGACCACGCCCTGCGGATCACCCGGTCGGACAACGACCCGGTCGTGGTGCTGTTCGTCGACCTCGACGACTTCAAGAAGGTCAACGACGCGCTCGGCCATGCCGTCGGCGACCAGATGCTGCGGGCGGTGGCCGACCGCATCCGCCGCAGCGCCGGCACCGGCGACACCGCCGCCCGTCTCGGCGGCGACGAGTTCGCGATCCTGCTCGAGGACCGCGGCGGCGTCGATCGTGCGATCGACGTCGCGGAGCGGTTGCTCGAGGAGCTGCGCCATCCGGTGACCATCGGCGGCTACGACGTGACCGTGCTGGCGAGCGTGGGTGTGGCGGTCGCGGCACCGGGGACGAGCACCACGAGCGTGCTGCGCGACGCCGACATCGCGATGTACGAGGCGAAGCGCGCCGGCAAGGGTCAGATCAGGATCTTCGACCCTGCCATGCGCCTCATGGCCACCCGCCATCTGGAGTACCGGAGCGAGCTCGGCGCCGCGCTGGAGAACGGGCAGTTCCGGCTGGCCTTCATGCCGTTCGTCGACCTGCGCAGCGGAGAGGTCCGCGGCGCCGAGGCGCTCGTGCGGTGGCACCACCCGCAGTACGGCGACGTCGCACCGTCGGAGTTCCTCCCGATCGCCGAGCGCTCGGGTCTGATGGTGCCCATCGGGCACTGGGTGCTCGAGGAGAGCCTGCGCCAGGTGGCGACCTGGCGCACCGACGCCGGG
>JALOLG010000370.1 GCA_025456105.1 Ilumatobacteraceae bacterium
GGGAGACGACGGGTCGAGAGCCCGACCGTACCCCGGCCTCACGACGACGACAAGCCGATCAGCGACACCGACTCGGTGCCGGCGAGCGAGCGCCACGTGGCCTCGCCGGCGGCGAGGTCGATCTCCACGAACGTCGGGCGCGGGCCGGTCTGCCGTCCGGGGTTGAGCACCCAGGTGGTGCCCACCCGCTCGGCCCACGAGCCCCCCGGCTTGAAGGGCGACTCGTGGACGTGGCCCGTGAGCACCAGATCGGGACGGTGCTCGCCGATCCAGCCCGCGAGGTCGGGGTCGCCGTAGTGGTCGCGTCCCGTCCAGCACGTGGCGGAGCCGACGGGCGGCCAGTGGTACACCCAGATCCACACGGCCGGCCGGTCGGCGCCGTCGCGCGCGAGCTGCTCGGCCACCCGCTCGCGCCCGAGCGGGCCGTCCCACCACGGGCAGACGGTCACGAGCACGTCGTCGATCTCCAGGCGCATGCCGTCGATCGCGGCGCCGACGGCCCGCACGTCGTCGATCCAGAGCGGGGCCTGCTCGCCGTGCTCGTCGGGGCCGGTGAGGTCGTGGTTCCCCGAGCTCATCACGAGCCGGGTCCGCTCCGCGATCAGCTCGGCGTAGCCGGTGATCACGACCGCCTGCGTCGTGAGCGGCACGGCCGACGCGATGTCGAGCGAGTCCCCGGAGATCACCACGAGGTCGGCGTACTCGGCCTCCTCCACCACCCAGTCGAGCTGCGGGAGCGTGTAGTGCAGGTCCGAGACGTGGATGATCCGCATGGGTGCACGCATCCTGCCCCAGCGAACGAGCGGGTGCATCGTCGGCCGCGACCGCCACAATGGCGGGATGGCCGATCCGATCGACGTCGTCGCCGAGCTGCTGGCACCCGCGTTCGCGCAGGTCGCGGGCCGCGAGGGCGTCGACCCGGTGGTGCGGCCCTCCGACCGAGCCGACGCCCAGGTGAACGGCGCGCTCGGCCTCGCCAAGGAGCTCGGCCGCCCGCCGCGCGAGGTCGCCGAGGCCGTCGTCGCCACGGGCGCCCTCGACGGGGTCGCGACCGTGGAGGTCGCCGGGCCCGGCTTCGTCAACGTCACGTTCGAGGCGGCGTTCCTCGGCGAGCAGGTGCGGATCGTGGCCGGCGACGATCGGCTCGGCGTGGCACCGGCCCCCGCCCCACGACGCGTGGTCGTCGACTACTCGGCACCCAACGTCGCGAAGGAGATGCACGTCGGCCACCTGCGCTCGACCGTGATCGGCGACGCACTCGTCCGCATCCTCGGGTTCGTCGGGCACACCGTCATCCGCGAGAACCACATCGGCGACTGGGGCCGTCCGTTCGGGATGCTCATCGAGCACCTCCTCGACATCGGCGAGGATGCGGCCGCCGAGAGCATGCGCCAGGGCGACCTCGACGGCTTCTACAAGGAGGCCAACGCGAAGTTCAGCGAGAGCGAGCAGTTCAGCGACCGCGCCCGTCAGCGGGTGGTCGCGCTGCAGGCCTACGACCCCGAGACGATCGCCATCTGGGAGCGGCTCGTGGCGATGTCGAACTCGTACTTCAACCTGGTCTACGGCAAGCTGGGCGTGCTGCTCACCGACGACGACCTCGCCGGTGAGTCCCGCTACCAGTCGCTGATGCCCGAGGTGTACGCACGGCTCGAGGCACAGGGGTTGCTCCAGGAGAGCGACGGGGCGCAGGTGGTGTTCCCGCCCGGCTTCACGAACCGCGACAACGAGCCGCTGCCGCTCATCGTGCGGGCCCGAACCGGCGCGTTCATGTACGCCACCAGCGACCTCGCGTGCGTCGTCGACCGGTTCGAGCGCCTCGGCGCCGACGTGCTGCTCTACGTCGTCGGCGCGCCGCAGCAGCAGCACTTCCAGATGGTGTTCGAGGTCGCCCGCATGGCCGGCTGGCTCGTGCCGCCGCGCGAGGCGGTGCACGTCGGGTTCGGCAGCGTGCTCGGGCCCGACAAGAAGATGCTGCGGAGCCGCTCGGGCGACGCCGTGAAGCTCATCGAGCTGCTCGACGAGGCGGTGGAGCGCGCCGCCGCGGCAGTGGCCGAGAAGAACCCGGATCTCGACGTGGGCACGCGTGCCGAGGTGGCGCGCATGGTGGGCATCGGTGCCGTCAAGTACGCCGACCTCTCCACCGACCGCGTCCGCGACTACGTGTTCGACTGGGACCGCATGCTGTCGTTCGACGGCAACACCGCGCCCTACCTGCAATACGCGCACGCCCGCATCTGCTCGATCTTCCGGCGCGCCGAGGTGGAGCGCGCCGCGGTGAGGGACGCCGCGGTCGTCGTCGATGCACCGCAGGAGCGCGCCCTCGCGCTGCGCCTGCTCGCGTTCCCGTCGGCGATCCACGAGACGCTCGCCACCTGGTCGCCGCACAAGCTGTGCACCTACCTGTTCGACCTCGCCCAGGACTTCACCGCGTTCTACGAGCACTGCCCGGTGCTGCGCGCCGACGAGCCGCTGCGCACGAGCCGTCTCGCGCTGTGCGACCTCACGGCCCGCACGCTGCAGCAGGGTCTCGGACTGCTCGGCATCGAGACGCCCGAGCAGATGTGAGCCGCATCCCGTGACCGCGCTCCCGCTGCACCTCCTGCCCGACACCGCCGAGGTGGCACCCGACGGCTCCCTGCGCGTCGGCGGCTGCGATGTGGCGACGCTCGCGGCCGAGCACGGCACGCCGCTGTTCGTGTACGACGAGACGCACCTGAGGGCCCGCTGCCGCGAGGCCGTCGACGCGTTCGGGCACGGCCGGGTCATCTACGCCACCAAGGCGTTCCTCTGCCGGGCGATGGCGCGGCTCGCGCACGAGGAGGGGCTCGTGCTCGACGTCGCCACCGGCGGCGAGCTGCACGTCGCGCTCGCTGCCGGTGTCCCGGCGTCGTCGTGCGTGCTGCACGGCAACAACAAGAGCCTCG
>JALOLG010000034.1 GCA_025456105.1 Ilumatobacteraceae bacterium
CGAGCGCTGCGAGGCGCACCGACCGCGACCGTGATCGTAGTGTCATGTGACCCCCTGTTGTTCCCCGTTGCACCCCGGAGTCCCATCCCCGGAGGTGACCGAGGGGACATGACGGCCCCCCGGCGGAGGGGAAACTAACCGATCGGTTAGTTCCGCACACGAACGGAGCGCGCGCTTTCGCGTTCAGCCGCCGTCGACGTCGGGACCGTCACCCGCGCCCTCGCCCGATTCGCCGCGCTCGCGGTAGTCGCCGAAGGCGCGGTCGCGGTCGCTCAGCGCCGCCCGCACGCCCTTGGTGCCGAACGACTTGAGGTACTCGGCCGACGCCGGCTGGTGGAACCCGAGCGCCTGGATGTCGGCCCCGGCGCGCATGCCGGCGCGGATCCCCATCGCCTCCATCGCCCGGTGCGCGCTGCGCTTGTTGAGCGCGAGCAGGTCGAGGGGCACCTTGGCGATGCGCTCGGCCACGGCGAGCACCGCGCCTTCGAGCTCGTCGATCGGGTGGGAGCGGTTCGCGAAGCCGCGCTGCGCGGCCTCCACGCCCGTCATGGCGTCGCCGGTGAGGAGCGCCTCCATGCCGTGCCGCAGGCCCATCATCCACGTCTGCCACTGCATGTCGGGCGGCGACATGAGCCGCACCGGCGGGTAGCCGATCTGCGCGTCGTCGGCGACGTACACCAGGTCGCACGCCGTCGCCAGCTCGGTGCCACCCGCGAGGCAGTAGCCGTGCACCTGGGCGATGATCGGCGTGGCCATGTCCCACATCTCGAACCAGTTGTTGACGACGTGGCGCGACCACCAGCCGTCGACCTTGGCGATCGAGCGCTCGACGTCGTGGTTCGGCGAGCCGAGGTCGTAGCCCGCGGAGAAGCACGGTCCGGCGCCGCGGACGATCATCACCGAGACGTCGCGGCTGCGGTCGCCCGCTCGCAGCGCGTCGAAGAGCGCGCCGCGGAGCGCGTCGTTGAGGGCGTTGCGCTTCTCGGGTCGGTTCAAGGTGAAGCGCCGCACCTTGGGCAGCGGCTCGTCGATCAGCAGCACGTCGTCGCTCATGTCTCCTCCTGTGTCGGATCGGTCTGTGTCGGATCGGTCTGTGTCGGATCGGTCTGGGTCGGTTCGGTGGCGAGGGGCTTGACCCCCCGCTTGAACACGGTGGCCGGGCCGCTCGCGGTGAGCTGGCAGGCGAGGCGGTCGCGCTCGTCCTCCTGGCCGCTCAGCCAGCGGACGGCGCGCAGTCCCGCGAGCTCGACGGCCGATCGTGGCTCGAGGCCCGCGCCGTCGATCACCTGGACCGCGCATCGGTTGCACTGCGCGCTGCCCTTGCAGATGGTGGGCCACCAGTAGCCGGCCCGCTGGGCTGCGGTCATGAGCGTCTCACCCGGCGCGAGGTGGAACGTCACCCCCAGCGGCTCCACCCGCACCGGCGCGGTCACCCCGCGGTGTCCCAGTACGGCGCTCGCAGCTTGCGCTTGTTGATCTTGCCCATGGTGTTGCGACCGAGGTCGGTGACGATCTCCACCGTGCGCGGGCACTTGTAGTGGCTCAGCCGCTCGCGGCAGAACGCGATCAGCTCGGCCGGCTCGGGGGGTGCAGACGGGTCGCGGGCGATGACGAGCGCCTTGAGCTCCTCGCCCATCTCGGGGTGCGGCACACCGATGCACGCGACGTCGGCCACCTCCGGGTGCTGCACCAGCACCTGCTCGGCCTCGGCCGGGTAGATGTTGACGCCGCCGGACACCACCATGTCGCTGAAGCGATCGGTGATGTAGACGTAGCCGTCGTCGTCGACGTAGCCGATCTCGCCGAGCGTGAACACGCCCGGCGCGATGTGGGCCGCCGCGGTCTTGGCCGGGTCGTTCGGGTACACGATGCCGCGCCCGGTGGTGTCGCGGAAGTACAGCCGCCCCTCGGTGTTGGGCGGCAGCTCCTGGTCGTCGTCGCCGATCACGAGCGCCTCGAACGGCGGGATCGCCCGGCCCACCGAGCCCGGGTGCGCGAGCCACTCCTCGCTCGTGATCGAGCACGTGGTGCCCACCTCGCTCGCGCCGTACGCGTCGGTGAAGATCGGGCCCCACCACTCGATCATCGCCCGCTTCACGTCGACCGGGCACGAGGCGCCCGTGTGGGCCACGAGCCGCATCGACGACACGTCGTAGCGCGCCTTCACCTCGTCGGGGAGCGCGAGCAGGCGCACGAAGTGGGTGGGCACCATCACGGCGCTCTCGGTGCGGTAGTCGTCGATGGCGCGCAGCGTGCCCTCGGCGTCGAACTTGGCGAGGATCACCGACGGGATGCCGGCGACGAGCAACCGCATCCCCGACAGCGGACCCGTGTGGTACATCGGCCCCACCACGAGGTGCGTGCCGAACGCCGCGAAGCGGTTCTTCTTGAGCGCCTCGAGGTGCTCGGCCATCGTGCCGCCGCCGGCGAACATCGTGGGCGGCAGCTCGGTGCCCTTGGGCAGGCCGGTGGTGCCGCTCGTGTAGAGCAGGTTGGGCAGCGGCGCGGTGTCGTCGGGCGGGTCGACCGGGTCGACCTCGGCGATCCAGTCGTCCCACTGCACCACGCCGTCGGTGGGCGGCACGCCCCACGCCACCACCGTGGCCACGCCCGCCTGCCGCGCCGCGGCGAGGCCGCGCTCGAGCGTCTCGGGGCCCACGAACACGATGCGCGACTCGGAGTCGCCGAGGATGTAGGCGGTCTCGTCGGCGGTGAGGTGGAAGTTCACCGGCACGGTGGACGCGCCGCCGAGCAGGCCGCCGAGGTGCGCGAGCGCGGTCTCGTTGGCGTTCTCGGCGAACACCGCGATGCGGCGCTTCGGGCCGAGGTCGGTGGCGAGCAGGCGGGTGGCGACGCGGTCGAGCACGTCGCCCACCTCGGCCCAGGTCATCGCGCGGGTGGCGTCGCGGAGCGCGACCTCGTCGGGCCGCTCGGCGGCGAGCTGGCGAGCGAACGCAGGCATCAGACGTGCGGGGCGAGGCCGCGCTCGGTGAGACCGGCGTTGGTGTTGAGGAAGTCGGCCGACAGGTCGCCGGGCCCGCCGTAGTGGGTCTGGAGGAAGCGGCTCTCGAACAGCCACCGGCCCTCGTGGCGCACGTACGTGTCGTCGTAGTGCGCGAGCAGGATCCCGCGCACGCCGTCGGCACGGAGGTAGCGCTCGTCGATGTACCAGCGGCCCGCGGCGTGGTCGCGGTCGCCGCCTTCCACCACCTCGCCGTTGTGCACGAGCTGGACGACGGCGGCCATGCCTCCCATGGCGGCGGTCCACAGGTCGACGATCGCCTCGCGACCCTCCACCAGACGGCCCCGGCCCAGGTCCCAGACGGCCTCGGGCGCCCAGCAGCTCGCCCACTGGTCGCGGTCGCGGTGCACGACGGCGTCGGCGTAGCGGTGGATGAGGCGCTGGATCTCGACGTAGTCGTCGGTGGCGATCGGTGCAGGCATGCGTGCATTCTGACCGTCCGCTGATCGCCGCGGCGTGGCGAAGCGACACAATGGGCCGATGGTCGACGAGTCGCCGCTCGACTACTCACCGATCGATCCCGCCGTCATGGCCGACCCCGCCGCGGCGTACGCCCGGCTGCGAGCCGAGTGCCCCGTGCACCGCACCGATGCGCTGGGGCGACCCCTGTACTCGATCGCCGCCGCGGCCGACGTGCACGCCGTGCTGATCGACCACCAGCACTGGTCGAACCGCAAGGGCCCCGGCATCGCGAACACCACGAGCGGTGCCGGCGACATGCAGCACGACGATCAGCCCGAGCACACGCAGCGGCGCACCTTCGCACGCGACTGGTTCGGGCCGCCGGCCGTCGCGCGGCTCGAGCCCGCGATCCGCGAGGTGGCCGTCGAGTGCATCGAGCGGGTCCGCGATCGCGGCGTCGGCGACCTCTACGCCGACGTGGCGCTCCCCATGCCGGTCACGAGCTTCTGCGCCATCATGGGCATCGACATCGCCGACCGCGCCCAGTTCCTCGAGTGGGCCGACGAGCTCGTGGTGTCGATGGCGTACCCCGAGCGCGGCCGCGAGGCCCGGGCCGCGCTCAGCGAGTTCACCGCCGCCGAGGTCGAGCGCCGACGCACGCTCGCCGCATCGGAGCGTCACGACGAGCTGCCCGATGGCCTGCTCACGCACCTGGCGGTCGACCCCTACCGCGACGGCGAGCCCATGCCGCTCTCCGAGGTGGTCAACATGTCGAACCAGCTGCTCATCGCCGGCCACGAGACCAGCACCTCGCTCATCACCAACTGCGTGTGGCGCCTGCTCGAGGACCGGCCGAACCGGTGGGAGCGCCTGCTGGCCGACCGCTCGCTCGTGCCGAACGCGGTGGAGGAGAGCCTGCGCTTCGACCCGCCGGTGCTCGGCCTGTGCCGCACGAACGACGACGACGCGGTGGTGGGCGGCGTCGAGATCCCGGCCGACCACAAGGTGATGGTGCTGTACGCGTCGGCCAACCGCGACCCGGCGCGGTTCCCCGACCGCCCCGACGAGTTCGTGGTCGACCGCCCGCTGCTCGAGACGAAGCGCCACTACTCGTTCTCGTGGGGGATCCACCACTGCCTCGGCGCGCACCTGGCGCGCCTCACCGGGCGGGTCGCCGTGGAGGAGCTGCTCGACCGCCTGCCCGGCCTCCGCCTCGACGGCGAGCCCACGCGCGTGCCCTCGCCGTTCCTGTGGGGCCGCAAGACCCTGCCCGTCGCCTGGTGAAGGAGCCGTCATGAGCGCCGCCGAACGCCCGCCCCTCGCGCTGTCCGACATCAACTTCTTCGACCCCGCCATCAACGACTGCCCCTACGGCGCGTACGAGACGCTGCGCGACGAGGCGCCGGTGTGGCAGGACCCGCGCACGAAGATGTGGGTGATCACGCGCTACGACGACGTGCGGATGCTGCTCCACGACGTCGAGCGGTTCCCGAGCTCGCGTGGGCGCGGTCGCATCGACCCGCGCTCGCAGATGATCCGCAAGCTGTACGAGGAGAAGGGCTGGGTGCCGGCTCCCACGCTGGCCGGGCGCGACGACCCCGAGCACCGCGAGATGCGCGGGCTGTTCAACCACGCGTTCCGGCCCGCCAAGATCAAAGAGCTCGATCCGTTCATCGTCGAGCTCGCCGACCGGTTGATCGACCAGTTCGCCGAGCGCGGCCGCTGCGACTGGGTGAAGGAGTTCGCGGTGCCGCTGCCGCTCATCGTGATCGGCCAGCAGATGGGTGCCCCCGAGGAGGACATCTGGCGCATCAAGGCCTGGACCGACGCGTGGGTGCAGCGGCTCGGGATGATGCAGACCGACGAGGAGGCCATCTGGTCGACCGAGATGGAGATCGAGGCGCAGCACTACTTCCAGGCGGTCTTCGAGCGGCTCCGCCGTGAGCCCGACGACACGCTGCTGTCCGATCTCGTCAACACCGAGATCCCCGAGTGGGGGCGCACGCTCACCGACGAGGAGCTGCACGCCGAGATGATGGCCGACACGTTCGTGGGCGGCTCCGAGACCACCACCAACGCGCTCGCCCACGGCGCCCGCATCCTCGCCGAGCAGCCCGCCGTGTGGGAGCAGGTGAGGTCCGATCCCGAGCACTACGTGCCGCTGTTCGCCGAGGAGGTGCTGCGCCTGGAGGGTCCGGTGCAGGGGCTGTTCCGCACCACCGCGGTCGACGTGGAGCTGCACGGGGTGACGATCCCGGCGGGATCGGTGATCAACGTGCGCTACGCCGCGGCCAACCGCGACGACCGCCAGTTCGAGTGCCCGGCCGACGTCGACCTCGACCGCGAGAACCTGCGCTCGCACCTCGCGTTCGGCCACGGCACGCACCACTGCCTGGGTGCGCCGCTCGCCCGCCGCGAGCTCGTGATCGGGTTCCGGGCGCTCGTCGACCGGTTCGAGTCGATCCGGTTCGTGGAGGGCGCGAACGACTTCTCGCACCAGCCCAACTTCTGCCTGCGCGCGCTGAAGGAGCTCCACCTCGAGCTCACCCCTGCGTGACGGCGTCACACCCCGTCGTCGTCGCCGGGACGGGAAGGAGGGCCACGGGGTCGCCCGACCCGAGCGGGACCGGGTCCTCGCGCGACGATCCGGACATGGACGTGTTCGAGGCGATGGAGACGTGCCGCGCGATGCGGTACCTGCGGACCGATCCGGTCGGCGACGACGTGATCGATCAGCTGATCTGGGCGGCCACCCGGGCACCGAGCCCGGGCAACACCCAGAACTGGGACTTCGTGGTGGTCACCGACCACGAGCGGCGCCGTCAGGTGGGCCAGGCCTTCGCCGACGCCCTCGCCGACCGCCTCGCCCAGGTGGCGTCGCTCGGCCACGACGATCCGAGCCAGCGGGCGATGATGGAGGGCGCCGCCCATCTGGCCGCCACCATCGGCCAGGCGCCCGTCATCATCTTCGTGTGCGGCAGCGTCGCCTACCCGGCGAGCCGGCCCGACGAGCGGTTCACGTGGTCGGCGCTCTACCCCGCGGCCCAGAACATCATCGTCGCGGCCCGGGCGCTCGGGCTCGGCTCGGTGTTCACCACCTTCCACCACACCGCGGAGCCGGCGCTGCGCGAGATCCTGGGGATCCCCGACGACGTGAAGATCGCGGCCACCATCCCGATCGGCTGGCCCGAGCGCGAGTTCGGACCCGTCCGTCGGCGTCCGATCACCGACTTCATCCATCGCGACCACTGGCAGGGAGCACTGCGCGCATGATCCCCGATCTCACCGACACCCCGCTCACGGACCTGGTCTCGCTCGCCGGCCGGCGCGCCGTGGTCACGGGCGGGGCACGCGGCATCGGCGCTGCCATCGTCCGTCGCCTCGCGGAGGCGGGTGCCGACGTCGTGGTGGGCGACCTCGACGCCGACGAGGCGGCGGCCGTCGCGGCCTCGGTCGCCGCTGCCACCGGTCGGCGTGCGATCGGCGTGGCACTCGACGTCACCGACACGGCGTCGCTCGCAGCGGCTGCCGACCGCTGCGTCGCCGAGCTCGGTGGACTCGAGATCTGGGTGAACAACGCCGGCATCTACCCCACCACCGGGCCGGCCATCGACGCCGCCGACGACTTCATCGACCGCATGCTCCAGGTGAACCTGCGGGGCACGTTCGCCGGCGCTCGCGAGGCGGCGAAGCGGATGGACCACGGCGGGGTGATCGTCAACCTGGCATCCACGGCCGGGTTCCGCGGTGCTCCCGGCATCAGCGCGTACGTGGCCTCGAAGCACGCGGTCGTCGGCCTCACCAAGAACCTCGCCATCGAGCTGGCGCCGAAGGACATCCGCGTCGTGGGCGTCGCGCCCGGCGTCATCGACACGCCCGGGGTGCAGGAGCAGCTCGCGCCGCTCAAGGCAGCGGGCCTCGACGTGGGGGCCACCATCAACCGCAGCCCGCTCGGGCGGGGCGGCAAGCCCGACGACGTCGCACGGGTCGTGCTCATGCTCGCGAGCGACCTGGCCGCGTGGGTCACCGGCTCGGTGGTGCCGGTCGAGGCGGGCGCACTGGCAGGAGGCTGACGGTGCCCACGATCCCCGAGCAGGTCGGTGACATCACCGTCCACTGGCTCAACGAGGTGCTCGGCGACGCGGGCGACCGGCCGGTGGGTGAGATCGTCGGGTTCGACGCCGAGCCGCTCGGGCACGGGATCGGCATCCTCGGCCAGCTCGCCCGGCTGCACCTCGTCTACGCCGACGGCGCGACGGGACCGCACACGCTGATCGCCAAGTGCCAGTCACCCGCGCCCGAGAACCAGGCGCTCTCGCGCACGATGGGCTTCTACCTCCGCGAGGTGAGCTTCTACCGCGAGGTCGCCGACCGGGTGCCCATCCGCGTCCCGCACGCGTACCACGCCGAGTGCGGGCCCGACGGCCTGCCGTTCGTGCTGCTCCTCGAGGAGATCGAGGGCGCCCACTGCCCCGACCAGATCGCCGGCATCTCGCCGTGGGAGGCCGAGCACATCCTCGACGTGGCCGCACGTCTGCACGCCGCGTTCTGGGACACCGACGAGCTGCGCGCCATGACGTGGCTGCCGCCGATGAACAACCCGCTCTACCACGCCGGCCAGCAGCTGGCCGAGGCCCGGTGGCCCGGGTTCGTCGAGCGCTTCGGTGAGCGGTTCGGCCCCGACACGATGGCCTGGCTCGACCGGGCCTGCCGGAGCTACTCGAAGATGCTCGACCACGTGGCCGCCATGGACCACCTCACGTTCACCCACACCGACTGCCGCGCCGAGAACTACCTGTTCGGCGGGTCGGCCGGCAACGACGTGGTGACGATGATCGACTTCCAGCTGTCGACCCGCCACTTCGGGCCCTGGGACGTCGCCAACCTGCTCGCCGGCTCGATGACGCCCGAGGTGCGCCGCAGCTGCGAGGCCGAGCTCGTCGAGCGCTACCACCGGCGCCTGGTCGAGCTGGGCGTCGACGGCTACACCCTCGACCGCTGCTGGCTCGACTACCGGCTGAGCCTGCTGCAGGCGTCGGTCGCGCAGGTCATCGTCAGCGACCTGCAGGGTGGCAACGAGCGCGGCGACGAGCTGCTCGAGCACCTGTTCGTCCGACCGATCATCGCCGCCGCCGACCACGGCGTCGGCGAGCTCATCGACCGCTTCGCCTGAGGGAGGGACCCCATGGACAGCGCACTGCTCGCACGGCTCGAGGACCAGATGCGGTACGAGTTCGCCCGCACCGGGCCGCCCGAGGGCTTCCCGAAGTTCCACGACATCCCGATCGGGCGCTACGTGAGCGACGAGTTCTGGGAGCTGGAGCAGCGGCACCTCTGGCCGAAGGTGTGGGTGCTCGCGTGCCGTGCCGAGGACGTGCCCGGCGTCGGCGACTTCGTGACGTTCGACGACCTCGGCGTGCCGATGATCGTGATCCGCGGCAAGGACGAGCAGCTGCACGCGTTCTACAACACGTGCCAGCACCGCGGCGCCCCGGTGGTCCGCGACTCGAAGGGCTCGATGCGCCAGCTGCGGTGCCAGTACCACTCGTG
>JALOLG010000035.1 GCA_025456105.1 Ilumatobacteraceae bacterium
GCTCGCGGCGTGGGGGGTCGACCTCGACGGCGTCGTCCTGGCCGACGGGAGCGGTCTCAGCCTGGAGAACCGCGTTCGCTGCGACACGCTGCTCGACGTGCTGCGACTCGCCCCACTGGACGGGGCCCTGCAGGCCGGGCTCCCGGTGGCGGGCACGGGTGCGGACGCCGGCACCCTCGGCGACGCCTTCGTGGGGTCGCCCGTCGAGGGCCGGCTGCAGGCCAAGACCGGCACGCTCGACAACCCGCCGTTCAATGCCGACCCGCCGGCGGTGAAGGCGCTCGCGGGCTACCTGCCCGTGGACGGGGGCGGACGGATCGAGTTCGCGCTCGTGCTGAACGGGCCGACCATCTCCGACCAGAGCGAGTACCGACCGGTGTGGGCGGAGCTGGCCGAGGCGCTGGCGACGTACCCGGCCGGCCCCACGGTCGCGGAGCTGGGGCCACGATGAGCCGTCGGCACCCGCTGGTCGGCCTCGTCGCCGTCGCCGCCGTGCCCGCCGCGGCGCTGGCCGGGGTGTGGTGGTGGGCGGACGCCCAGGTCCCGGCCGCGGTCGAGCCGCCACCCACCACGGTGCCGCCGGCGCCGAACCCGCCTCTGCGGACGGCCCTCACCGACTGGCGCCGCCTCCCAGGCCCCGTCGCCGACCAGGCGGCCGAGCGCGCCGGGCGTGCTGCCCTCGTGCCCGTCGCCGACTCGATCCCGGACGGGTCGTGCCTCGCCGTGCGCGACGCCGACGGCACCGTCCTCGCTGCCGCGAACGCATCGGTGCCCGTGATCCCGGCGAGCAACCAGAAGGTGGTGACCGCAGCCGTGGCGCTCGAGGTGCTCGGGTCCGACCACCGCTTCGTCACCGAGGTGCGTGGCGGGCCGATCGGGCCCGACGGGACGCTGACCGGCGACCTGCACCTGGTCGGTGGTGGCGATCCGCTCCTCGCATCGGCCGACGTCCGCGACGACGACACCCACCCGGCGTTCAACACGACCTCGTTCGACGCCCTGGCCGACCAGCTCGTGGCGGCGGGTCTGCGACGGGTCACCGGCGATCTGGTGGCCGACGGCACCCGCTACGACGAGGAGTTCGTGCTCCCCACGTGGGGCCCGGCGATCACCCGTGCCGAAGGTGGTCCCATCGGCGCGCTCCTGGTGAACGACGGTCGGATCGTCGGCAGCGGCGTCGGGCTCGACCCCAACCAGGCGGCGGCGGCCGAGCTCAACCGCCTGCTCACCGCTCGTGGGGTCGCGATCGATGGTCGCAACCGCACGGATCCGGCGCCGGACCTGCCGGTGCTGGCCCGCGTCGAGTCGGCACCGCTGCGCGACGTGGTGGACGAGCTGCTCACCACCAGCGACAACAACACCGCCGAGATGCTCGTGAAGGAGCTCGGGTACGCCACCGCCGGGGTGGGCACGACGGCCGCCGGGCTCGCGGCGATGCGCGACGTGCTGGCCGCGTGGGAGGTGCCGCTCGACGGCATCGTCCTGGCCGACGGCTCCGGGCTGTCGCGCGAGAACCGGCTCACCTGCGACGTGCTGCTGGCCGTGCTCGGGCGCCACGACGACGACGACCCGCTGGTGACCGGTCTGCCGGTCGCCGGACTCGAGGGGACCATGCGCGACGAGCTGGCCGACAGCGAGGCGGCCGGCCGGTTGCGCGCGAAGACCGGCACGCTCACCGACGTGAAGGCGCTCACCGGGCGGCTCGACGACGGCGACCGGTACGACGTGGCGGTCGTCCTCAACGGCCCCGGTGTGTCCGACCCGGCCTCGCGCCCGTACCGCGCCACGTGGCGCTCGCTCGTCGATGCCGTGCTCGCCGGACCGTTCGGCCCCGACGCGTCGACGCTCGGGCCGCGCTGAGCCCTCCGGGTGGACCGGCGATCCCGTCGGTCGTACCGTCTGCTCGTGGCCGTGCTGCCGATGTTCCCCCTCGGCTCGGTGCTCCTCCCGGGCGAGGCGCTGCCGCTCCACGTCTTCGAGCCGAGGTACCGCCAGCTCGTCATCGACCTGCTCGCCGACGACGAGCACGATCCCGAGTTCGGCGTGGCCCTGATCGAGCGCGGCCACGAGGTGGGCGGCGGCGACGTCCGACGTGATGTCGGCACCGTCGCGCGCATGGTGCAGGTCGAGGCGCTCGACGGCGGGCGCTACGCCGTCGTCGCGGTCGGGGTGCGACGGATCCGCGTGCGGGCCTGGCTGCCCGACGACCCCTACCCGCTCGCCGACGTCGACGACTGGCCCGACGGCCACGCCGACACGGCGCAGCTCGCCATCGAGATCGCGGCGTCGCTCGCGCGCGTGCACCAGACCTACCGGCTCGCTGCCGAGCTCGGTGACGTCCCGGCCGGCGCCGATCTGCGGGTGAGCGACGACCCGCTGCTGGCGAGCTACCAGCTCGGCGCGATCGCGCCGATCGGGCCCGACGATCGCTATCGGGTCCTCGCAGCCGACACGCCGGCACAGCGACTCGCCGTGCTCGACGCGGCACTCGACGACGTCGAGGCAGTGCTCCGATTCCGGCAGTTCTGATAGAACGGCGGCTGATGACCGCAGCCGATCCGACACCACCGAGGCGCGAGCCGGCTCCGAGCCTCACCCAGCTCGTCGAGCTGGTGACCGACTACGCCAAGCAGGAGACCCTCGACCCGATCAAGGGGGCCGGCCGCTGGATCGGGTTCGGCCTCGCCGGTGCCGCCACCCTCGGGATCGGACTCGCCATGGTGCTCCTCGGCGTCCTGCGGCTCCTGCAGACCGAGTGGGAGGCTGCCACCAGCGCAGCGTGGTCGTGGGTGGCCTACCTGATCGCACTGGTGCTGTGCCTCGTCTTCCTGGCGCTCACGATCTCCCGCATCAACACGTCCGCGCTCACGAAGGAGCACCGCTGATGGCTGCCACCGGCACGACCAGGATCTCGCGCGACGACGTCGAGCGCGCCTTCCAGGGGATCCAGGATCAGATCCAGGGCACCGTCGACGACAAGAAGCAGTCGGTGCTGGCGGCGGGGGCGACCGTGGCCGTGGTGCTGCTGCTGATCTTCTTCTTCCTCGGCAAGCGCGCGGGGCGCAAGAAGACCACCCTGGTCGAGATCCGACGGCTCTGACCATGGCTCGCCACCGCCACCGCACCCTGTCGCCGATCTTCCCCGCCGTCGCCTTCCGCGGCAGGGTCTTCTCACCGAGCTACTACGTCCGACGCCGTGCGCTCCGTGGCGGTCGGCACCGCAACATCGTCTGGCGGGCGGTCGCCCTGGCCATCTACGGCCGGGGTGCGCTGCGCGCCGTCTTCGGCCGGCATCCCGAGGTCGTGAGCATCGAGCGCCTCGAGCCGGGGCAGGCCGTGACGATCACCCGCCTGCACCAGGTGCGAGGTCGACGCGCCCGTTGAGCCGCGAGCGATGAAGGTCGTCCTGCGCAACCCCGTCCGCGAGGTGGACATCCCCGGTCCCCGGCCGGCCTACCTCGTGCTCGCCGACCTGGGCCTCGCCCGTGAGGCCCATCTGGTGATCCGCAACGGCACGCTCGTGCCGTCCGACGCGCGGCTCGAGGACGACGACCGGGTCGAGATCCGTCCGGTGATCTCGGGCGGATGAGCGCGACCGATCGGCCGCGAGGCGGTCACCAGCCGTCGCGATGTCGCGTCTGCAAGGAGCCGGCGGTCATCGACCTGCCACGCCACAACGCGAACTTCTGCGCCGATCACTTCCTCGAGCTGTGCCGGCGCCAGGTCACCAAGGCGATCGAGCGGTTCGGCATGCTGGCGCCTGGCGAACGGGTCCTCGTCGCCGTCAGCGGCGGCAAGGACTCCCTCGCGCTGTGGGACCTCCTCACCGACCTCGGCGTCGAGGCGGACGGGCTCTACGTCGGGCTCGGCATCGGGGACTACAGCGACACCAGCGGCGAGCACGCGCGCCGGTTCGCACGTGAGCGCGGCCTGGTGCTCACCGAGATCGACCTCCGCGACGAGTACGGCTACGACGTCCCGACGGCGGCCGTCGCCACCGGGCGGGTCCCGTGCTCGGCGTGCGGGCTCTCCAAGCGGCACCTCTTCGATCGAGCTGCCCGCGACGGCGGCTACCCGGTGGTGGCCACGGGGCACAACCTCGACGACGAGGCGGCGGTGCTCTACGGCAACACCCTGCGCTGGGACGTCGAGATGCTCGCCCGCCAGCTGCCGGTGCTCCCGGCTCGGGCCGGCTTCCCCCGCAAGGTGAAGCCGCTCGTGCGGCTCACCGAGCGCGAGACCGCGGCATGGTGCCTGGTGCGAGGGATCGACTACCTCGTCGAGGAGTGCCCGATGTCGGTCGGCAACAAGCACCTCGGCTACAAGGAGGCTCTCAACCGTCTGGAGGCCGAGTCACCCGGCGCCAAGGCGGCGTTCTACCTGGGCTTCCTCGATCGGATGGCCCCGCTGCTCGCCGATCGCGCCGCGCAGGCGGTCGACGGCCTCGAACGCTGCCTGCGTTGCGGTGCCCCGACCACCTCGGAGATCTGCGCGTTCTGCCGGCTCGTCGAGCGCACCGCCGGGCACGGCCCGGTGCCGGTCGAGCTCGCCCTCGCACGGGGGCGTCGGTGAGCCGGCCCCGGCCCGGCGACGGCCGGCCGCTCGAGGCGGGCGAGCGCGTCGTGCTGATCGACGGCAAGCGCCGGCGCTACCTGGTCACGCTGGCCGACGGCGGCGAGTTCCACAGCCACGCCGGCTTCGTGCCGCATGCGCTGATCATCGGCTCGTCCGAGGGCGCGACGGTGCGCAGCACGCGCGGTGCCGACTACCTCGTGATCCGCCCCACGCTCGAGGACTTCGTGGTCGAGATGCCCCGTGGCGCACAGGTGATCTACCCGAAGGACCTGGCCCCGATCTGCATGCTGGCCGACATCGGGCCGGGCGTGCGGGTGTTCGAGAGCGGCGTGGGCTCGGGCGCGCTGTCGATGACCATGCTGCGCTGGGGCGCGTCGATCGTGGGCTACGAGATCCGCGAGGACTTCGCCAACCGGGCCCGCAGCAACGTCCGGTCGTTCCTGGGCGACGACGAGGCGGCGCGCTACGACGTGCAGATCGCCGACAGCTACGCGGGCATCGATCCAGCGCTCGGGGCCTTCGACCGCGTGGTGCTCGACCTGCCCGAGCCCTGGCAGGTGGTGCCCCACGCCGCCACCGCGCTGCGCCCCGGCGGGATCCTCGTGGCCTACACCCCGTCGATCGTCCAGGCGGCCCAGACCCGTGAGGCGCTCGCACGCGGGGGATGGATCGACCCGCGCACGCTCGAGGTGCTGCACCGGGGGTGGTACGTCGAGGGCGCGGCCGTGCGACCGGATCACCGGATGGTGGCGCACACCGGGTTCCTCACCACGGCGCGCTGGGTGGGCTCAGCGGCTCAGGGCTCGATGTAGATGCACTCGCCGGGGCACTCCTCGGCGCTCTCGATCACGGCGTCGAGCTGGCCGTCGGGGATCTCGGCCATGCCCTCGGCGCCCTGCGGGTTGCCCTTGGCGGCGGCGAAGATCTTGTCGCCCTCCTTCACGTAGGCGAGCCCGTCGTCGAGCAGGGTGAACACGTCGGGCGCGATCTCCTCGCACAGCCCGTCGCCGGTGCACAGATCCTGATCGATCCAGACCTTCATGGTGGTGACATCTCCTCGTCTCGGGTCGGCTCCGAGTTTACACGGGGGTGATCGTGGAAACATGATCCCACCCACGCACCACTCGATGGGTAGGGTGCTCGACAGGGGTCGGACGGACCCGACCTCGGGGGAGGACCACCGTGGCAGCAGGCGACGACCGCAGCGTCGAGTCGCTCGAGCGGCAGATCGCCGCGATGAGCGACGAGCTCGAGGTGCTGCGCGCCCGGCTCGTCGACGCGCCGGGGCGCGTCCGTGCGCTCGAGGAGCGGCTCCTCGAGACCAAGGGGCAGCTCGCGCACGCCGTCGGCCAGAACGAGAAGCTCAGCTACACGCTGCGCGAGGCCCGCGAGCACATCGCCGCGCTGCGCGACGAGGTCGACAAGCTCTCCCAGCCGCCCTCGGCCTACGGCGTCGTGGTCGGCAAGAACGACGACGGCACCATCGACGTGCTCACGAGCGGCCGCAAGATGCGCGTGCAGCTGCACCCCGAGATCGAGCACGAGCTCCTCGAGCGCGGCGCCGAGGTGGTGCTCAACGAGTCGTTCAACGTGGTCTCGGCGCGGCGACCCGAGTGGATCGGCGAGGTCGTCACGGTGAAGGAGGTCCTCGAGGACGGGGTCCGGGTGGTGGTCACGGGGCGCGCCGACGAGGAGCGGGTGTGCGAGCTCGCCGATGCCGTGCGCGGGATCCGGCTGCGGTCGGGCGACCACCTCCGCCTCGACCCGCGGTCGAGCCTGCTGCTCGAGAAGCTGCCGCGCCCGGAGGTGGAGGACCTCCTGCTCGAGGAGGTCCCCGACATCTCCTACGCCGACATCGGCGGCCTCGACGACCAGATCGAGCAGATCGCCGACGCGGTCGAGCTGCCGTTCCTGCACCAGGAGCTCTTCGCCTAGCACCTCCTGCCCGCCCCCAAGGGGATCCTGCTGTACGGGCCGCCCGGCTGCGGTAAGACGCTCATCGCCAAGGCGGTGGCCAACAGCCTGGCCAAGAAGGTCGCCGAGCAGATCGGTGAGGGCAAGGGCCGCAGCTACTTCATCAACATCAAGGGTCCCGAGCTGCTCAACAAGTACGTCGGCGAGACCGAGCGCCAGATCCGGATGGTGTTCGAGCGGGCGCGCGAGAAGAGCGAGGAGGGGTGGCCGGTCATCGTCTTCTTCGACGAGATGGACTCCATGTTCCGCACCCGCGGCACCGGCATCTCGTCCGACATGGAGTCGACCATCGTGCCCCAGCTGCTGGCCGAGATCGACGGGGTCGAGGGCCTCCGGAACGTCATCGTGATCGGCGCCACGAACCGGGAGGACCTGATCGACCCGGCGATCCTGCGCCCCGGCCGCCTCGACGTGAAGATCAAGATCGAGCGGCCGTCGGCCGACGCGGCCCGGCAGATCTTCGGCCGCTACCTCACCGACCAGATCCCCATCGCCGACGGTGAGTCGATCGCGTCGATGATCGACGCGACGGTCACCGACATGTACCGCGAGGACGACGTCAACCGGTTCCTCGAGGTCACGTACCACAACGGCGACAAGGAGATCCTGTACTACAAGGACTTCGCCTCGGGGGCGATGATCGAGAACATCGTCCGGCGCGCCAAGAAGCTCGCGATCAAGCGCGTGATCGCCGGTGGCGCCAAGGGCGTCGGCACGGCCGACCTCCTCGCGTCGATCCGCCAGGAGTTCAAGGAGCACGAGGACCTGCCGAACACCACCAACCCCGACGACTGGGCGAAGATCTCGGGCAAGAAGGGCGAGCGGATCGTGTTCATCCGCACCCTCGTCGCCAAGGAGCAGACCGACGAGCCCGCCGGCGGACGGGCGATCGAGCGCGTGCAGACCGGCCAGTACCTGTGACGCACCGATAGGGTGCGCGCATGGCCCTGCCGAAGGTCTGCGGGATCGAGACCGAGTACGGCATCGTCGTGCGCGGTGGCGAGAGCAACCCGGTCACGGCCTCGTCGCTGCTCATCAACGCCTACGTCGCCGCGACAGCCCGCAGCGCCGATGGCCGGGTCGGTTGGGACTTCGAGGACGAGCAGCCGGCGAACGACGCGCGGGGCTTCTCGCTCGACGACGTGTTCGCACCCGAGGTCGAGACCACGCTGGTCAACGCGGTGCTCACGAACGGTGCCCGCTACTACGTCGACCACGCCCACCCCGAGATCTCAACGCCCGAGGTGCGCCACGCGCTCGACGCCGTCGTCTGGGACCGGGCGGCCGAGGAGATCGTCCGGGCGTCGATGGAGCACGCCCGCCACCTCCTCGACCCGGGAGCCGAGCTGGTGGTGCACAAGAACAACTCCGACGGCAAGGGCAACAGCTACGGCTGCCACGAGAACTACCTCTTGGCCCGCGAGACCCCCTTCGGCCGGATCGTCAGCCAGGTCACCCCGCACTTCGTGACCCGCCAGCTCTTCTGCGGGGCCGGCAAGGTCGGCTGCGAGGAGCCCGGCGTGGCGGCCGACGAGGTGCCGTTCCAGCTGAGCCAGCGGGCCGACTTCTTCGAGGAGGAGGTCGGGCTCGAGACCACGCTCAAGCGCCCCATCGTCAACACGCGCGACGAGCCGCACTGCGATCCGCAGAAGTACCGGCGACTGCACGTGATCGTCGGCGACGCGAACATGAGCGAGGTCGCGACCTACCTCAAGGTGGGCACCACGGCGATCGTGCTCGCGATGATCGAGGACGACCAGCTCGGCGACGACTGGGCGCTCGCGGCGCCCGTGAGCGCGATCCGACACGTGAGCCGCGACCTCGGCCTGGGCGCGCCGGTGCTGCTGCGCAGCGGTCGCCGTGCCACGGCGCTCGAGATCCAGTGGGGCCTGCTCGAGCGGGCCCGCAAGTACGAGCGCAGCCACGGGCTCGCCGCCGTCGACGAGGAGGTGGGCGCCGACGTGGTCGACCGGTGGGAGCAGGTCCTCGCCGGACTCGAGCGCGACCCGGACTCGGTGGCCGACCGCGTCGACTGGGTCGCGAAGCGCCGCCTCGTGGAGGGCTACGCCGAGCGCCACGGCCTGCCGGCCGCGCACCCGCGGCTGAAGGCCATCGACCTCCAGTACCACGACATGCGGCCCGAGCGCACCCTCGCGGCGCGGTGCGGACTCGTCAGCGTGGCCGATCCGTCGGCGGTGGCCGCGGCCGTCACTGCGCCGCCCACCACCACCCGCGCCTACTTCCGCGGCCGCTGCCTGCAGAAGTTCCCCCGCGACATCGTGGCCGCCAACTGGGACTCGCTCGTGTTCGACGTCGGTCGGGATCCGCTGCGCCGGGTGCCCATGATGGAACCATTGCGCGGCACGGCCGACCACGTGGCCGCACTCATCGACAGCAGCGACA
>JALOLG010000371.1 GCA_025456105.1 Ilumatobacteraceae bacterium
GCCGAGCTGTGCGCCGCGTTCCCCGCCTACCCGGCCCCGTAGGCTCCCGGCGTGCTCCCCGGGCTCGGCGACTACCTCATCGTCGGGCTCGTCGCCGCCGTCGTCACCTTCGCGCTCACCCCGGTGGTGGGATGGGGTGCGCGCCGGCTCGGTTGGGTGTACGTCCCCAACGAGCGCTCGGTGCACACCGAGCCGGTGCCCGACATCGGTGGGCTCGCGATGTTCGTCGGCTTCCTCGTGGCGTTCGCGGCGGCGCGGCTGCTCGACGTCTTCGACCCGCTGTTCGCGAGCAACTCCGAGCCCCGCGGGATCGTGATCGCCGCCGTGGTGGTGTTCCTGACCGGCTTCGTCGACGACGTGCGCGACATCCCCCCGCCGGCGAAGGTCACCGGGATCGTGGTCGGTGGCCTCGCCCTCGTGTGGTTCGGCGTCACGATGTACTACTTCCGGGTCCCGTTCTTCGACGTCGTCGTGCTGTCGCCCGAGTGGACCCCGCTCGTCACGGTGCTGTGGCTGCTCGGCATGACGCAGGCGATCAACCTCATCGACGGCCTCGACGGGCTCGCAGCGGGCATCGTCGCGATCGGCTCGGGCGCGTTCTTCCTGTACGCACACGAGCTGCAGCAGCAGGGCTTGCTCACCCAACCCAACCTCGGTCCGCTGATCGCGATCATCACGTTCGGCATGTGCATCGGGTTCCTGCCGCACAACTTCAACCCGGCCCGCATCTTCATGGGCGACGGCGGGGCGTTCCTGCTCGGGCTGATGATGGCGGTGTCCACCAGCGTGGTGGGTGGGCGCTCCGACCCCGCCACCCAGGACACCGTCGGCCAGACGTTCTTCTTCTTCGCCCCGCTCGCGATCCCGCTGCTGATCCTCGGCGTGCCGATCCTCGACACGGCGTTCGCGATCGTGCGGCGCGCCACCCGGCGCCAGGCGCTCGACGAGGCCGACAAGGGCCACCTGCACCACCGGTTGCTGAACCTCGGCCACGGCCACCGGCGCAGCGTGCTGATCCTGTGGACCTGGACCGCGCTGCTGTCGGCGTTCGTGCTCTACCCGGTGCTCACCGGCGAGAACCCCGCCTACCTCCCCTTCGGCATCGGTGCGCTCGCCATCATCCTCTACACCGTGCTCCACCCGAGTGTGCGCCGCACCCGCGACGCCGGTTCGTGACGCCGGTTCGTGACGCTGTTCCGGTCCGTGCGATGTTGTGTTCGTCACGCGCCGTCCACTAGTTTGTGCAGGCGTTCACAAGCAGCGCCGCTCGTGACGCCCGACCCGCCATGAAGCTCCTCCGTCCCACTCGTGTGCGATCCAACGACGCGCTCGGCCGTGGCATGGACGTGGCGATCACCCTGGCGGTGTGCGTCGGCCTCGGCTGGCTCCTCGATCGCTGTCCTCGTGGCCGCGGTCGGGCTGTTCGCGAAGCTCAAGTACACCTACGACGCAGAGATGGAGCGCCTCGAGGCGCGCCGCAGCCACTCGATGGCGGATCGGGACGCCGCATGAGCCGTCCGACCGATCCGGCCGTGATGACCCGCCCGGTGGGCGGCGACGGCGTCGAGATGTCGATCTCCACCGACATGATCCGCCGCGGCGCGATCGTCGCCCCGGTGATCGTGGCGATCTGCGGGGTCGTGTGGGGCGGCGACGGCGCCTGGTCGAGCCTCTACGGCATCGCCATCGTCTTCGCCAACTTCCTCCTCGCCGCGCTCCTCATCAGCACCGCCGCCCGGATCTCGCTCGGCCTGCTGATGGGCGTGACGATGTTCGGCTACCTCCTGCGGCTCGGGCTGATCTTCCTCGCCGTCTACGCAGTGAAGGACGCCCCTTGGATTTCGCTGCCGGCCCTCGGAGCGACCATCATCGTCACGCACCTCGGCCTGCTGTTCTGGGAGATGAAGTACGTCGCGATCTCCCTCGCGCACAGCGGCCGGGCATCCGACGCCCCGAAGCTCTCCTGATCATGTCCACCCGTCCCGCCACCATCTCCTGAAACGGACCCAACGTGCTCGGACTCGAATTCCCACCGATCAACGGCATCCTGCGCTGGCAGGACATCTTCCCCACCTTCAACAAGATCGCCCTGATCGCGGTGGTGGCGGCGCTGATCGGGATCCTGCTGTTCCTGCTCGCCAACCGTCAGAGCGCGATGCGCGGGCCCACGGGGTCCCGGAACCTCGCCGAGACGATCGTCGAGTTCATCGAGAACGGCATCGTCATGCAGACGATGGGCAAGCGCGGCCTCGGCTGGACGCCGCTGCTCATCTCGCTGTTCGTCTTCATCTTCCTCTGCAACATCCCCGGGATCATGCCGCTCATCCAGATGCCGGCGACGGCCCGCATCGCGATCCCGCTCAGCCTCTCGCTGATGGTGTGGGTCATCTACATCGGCGTGGGCATCAAGCACCAGGGCGCCGGCTACTTCGGTCACCTGCTGTGGCCCCCCGGGGTGCCGACGGCGCTGAAGCCCCTCGTGGGCTTCATCGAGTTCATCTCGACGATCGTCGTGACGCCCTTCTCGCTCACGGTTCGTCTCACGGCCAACATGCTGGCCGGCCACATCCTGCTCGTGACCTTCGCGCTGCTCACCGAGGCGCTGCTGCTCGCCGAGACCAACCAGATCTTCTTCATCCCGCTGAGCATCTTCCCGTTCGCGATGCTCACGTTCCTGACCGGCTTCGAGATCCTCGTCGCCTTCCTGCAGGCCTACATCTTCACGATCCTCACGGCCGTGTACATCAACAACTCGCTGGGCTCGCACGACGAGGCCCACTGAGCCGCCGGCTCGGATCACGCCCCTTCTCCCACCACCTACACCAGCACACAGGAGACCACGAACCCATGGAAGCTCTCAGCCTCCTCGTCGCCGTCGAAGAAGCGGCTGCGGCCGACGACGCGAAGAACGCCAACGCCGCGATCGGCGCCGGCTTCGCCTACGGCCTCGCCGCCATCGGCCCGGGCATCGGCATCGGCTACCTCGTCGGCAAGTCCGTCGAGGCGATGGCCCGCCAGCCCGAGGCGGCCGGCATGGTGCGCACCACGATGTTCCTCGGCATCGCCTTCACCGAGGCGCTCGCCCTGATCGGCTTCGTGGTGTTCATCCTCCTGAAGTTCGCCTGATCCGCCCTCTCACCGCCTGAAGGAGTCGACGTGCTCAGTGCAGCCGTCACGGCCATCGGGTCGACCGTGCAATCCAGCATCGGTCGGCTGGCCGCCGAGGTCCCGGCACCCGAGAGCGACCTGAACCCCATCTTCCCCGAGCTGAAGGAAGTTGCGTGGGGGTTCGGATCGTTCGCGGTGTTCGCGATCGTCCTGCGATACGTGCTCTTCCCGCCGCTGAAGCGGAGCATGGACGCGCGCTACGCGTCCATCCGGGCCGACCACGAGCAGGCCGATGCCACCACCGCCGCAGCCCGCGGCGACGTCGCCGCGTACGAGGCGCGGCTCGCCGAGGTGCGGGCCGAGGCCGCCGCTCGGGTCGACGCCGCTCGTGCGACGCTCGAGTCCGAGCGCCAGGCGCGCCTCGCCGAGGTCAACGCCCGCATCGCGGAGCGCAAGGCGGCGGCGCAGGCCGAGGTCGACGCGGCTCGCGAGGCCGCTCGGTCCCAGATCGAGAGCGCCGTGGCCGACGTGGCCGCGACCGCCGGCGAGCTGGCGACCGGCCGTCGCCCCGACCCTGCCGTGGTCAGCACGGCGGTGTCCGAGGTGCTGTCGGCGGGGGTGGCGCGATGAGCCTCACCGCTGCCGTCTACGGCGTCATCGGTCGTCTGCCCACCGTCGAGGTCGACGTCGACGACCAGGGCTACACCTCGGCCAACCCGATCCTGCCGCCGGTCTGGGAGATCATCCTCCAGGCGCTCGCCACGGGCATCGTCGTGGGGCTGCTGATCTGGAAGGCGGGCCCGATCATCAAGAAGTCCTTCCAGGACCGCACGGCCCGCATCCAGGGCGAGCTCGATGCCGCCGCCGAGGACAAGGCGGCAGCCGCCGCCGAGGCCGAGCGGATCCGCCAGGCGGTGGGCGACATCGAGAACGAGCGGGCTCGGATGCTGGCCGAGGCCGACGCCCAGGCGGAGGCCCTCCTGCGCGAGGGGCGCGAGCGCATCGAGCGCGAGGCCGCCGAGCTCGAGGAGCGGGCCGAGGCCGACATCGCCGCAGCGTCGAGTCGTGGGAGCGACGAGCTGCGGGCCGAGATCGCCCGGCACGCCGGCGCGGCCGCCGACCTCGTGGTCGAGCGCTCGATCGACGACTCGGTGCGCCAGGAGCTGATCGAGAACTTCATC
>JALOLG010000372.1 GCA_025456105.1 Ilumatobacteraceae bacterium
GCCAGCGCCAGGGCGATCACGGTGTCCGGCGAGGTGACGAACGACAGCGTGTTGGCCGAGCCGTCGTTGCGCTTGGGGAAGTTGCGGTTGAACGAGTTGACGATGGTGTTCGGCCGCTCCGTGACCTCCTTGGCCCGCTCCCACTGGCCGATGCAGGGGCCGCAGGCGTTGGCGAGCACGGTGGCGCCGATGGCGGTGAGGTCGTCGAGCAGGCCGTCGCGCTCGATGGTGGCGCGGATCTGCTCGGAGCCCGGCGTGATGAGCAGCTCGGTCTTGGCCCGCAACCCGTGCGCCGCAGCCTGCCGGGCGATCGAGGCCACCCGGGTGAGGTCCTCGTACGACGAGTTGGTGCACGAGCCGATGAGTGCGGAGGAGATCTCGAGCGGCCAGTCGTGCTCACGGGCGGCTGCACCGACCTCGGCGCCCACGCGGTGGGCGCGGTCGGGGGAGTGCGGGCCGTTGATCATCGGCCGGAGCGCATCGAGGTCGATGTCGATCAGCTGGTCGTAGTGCGCACCGTCGTCGGGGCGCAGGTGCTCGGCCACGTGATCCGCCGCATCCGCGATGGCCTCGCGGCCCGTGGCCTTCAGGTACATGGCCATGTTCGCGTCGTACGCGAAGACCGAGGTGGTGGCGCCGATCTCGGCGCCCATGTTGCAGATGGTGGCCTTGCCGGTGGCCGAGATGGAGTCGGCGCCGGGGCCGAAGTACTCGACGATCGCACCGGTGCCGCCCTCGACCGTGAGGATGCGGGCGACCTCGAGGATGACGTCCTTCGGTGACGACCAGCCGTTGAGCGTGCCGGTGAGGCGGACACCGATCACCTTGGGCCAGCGGACGTTGAACGGGAAGCCGGTCATGACGTCGACGGCGTCGGCGCCGCCCACACCGATGGCCACCATGCCGAGCCCGCCGGCGTTGGGCGTGTGGCTGTCGGTGCCGATCATCATCCCGCCGGGGAAGGCGTAGTTCTCGAGCACGACCTGGTGGATGATGCCGCTGCCCGGGCCCCAGAAGCCGAGGCCGTACTTGGCCGACACGGTGCGGAGGAAGTCGTAGACCTCCTGGTTGGTGTCGATGGCGACGCCGAGGTCGATGGTGGCGCCGACCTTGGCCTGGATGAGGTGGTCGCAGTGCACGGTGGACGGGACGGCCGCCTCGGGCAGCCCGGCGGTCATGAACTGCAGCAGCGCCATCTGCGCGGTGGCGTCTTGCATGGCCACGCGATCGGGGTGGAAGTCGGCGTAGCTGACGCCCCGCTCCATCTCCTGCCCGGCCGGATCGACCAGGTGGTTCGCGAGGATCTTCTCGGTGAGGGTGAGCGGGCGACCCAGGCGGGTGCGGGCGATCTCGACCCGCTCGGCGAGGGTTCCGTACACCTGCTCGACGAGCTCGATGGGAGTGGTGGCGCTGACCGGCATGTAGACAACTATAATACAAGTTGTGGGTCGCGCCAAGCCGGAGCCCCGGCGCATCAGGTACCAGGAGATCGCCGACGAGCTGCGTGCACGTGTTCGCCGCTCGCCCGGCGGCACGGTGCTCCCGAGCGAGGCCGAGCTGTCGGCCGAGTTCGACGCGAGCCGCGTCACCATCCGGCGGGCGCTCGAGCTGGTCCGCGACGAGGGTCTCATCGACGCCCGCCAGGGCTTCGGGTGGTTCGTGTCGTCGGAGCCCGTGCGCCAGCACCTCGAGACGCTCGGCACGATCGAGGCGCAGCTCGAGGACAGCGGCCGCCACGCCGAGCGGCGGGTCGAGGAGTTCGCGTTCGCGTCGGCGCCCGAGCGGGTGGCGGCGGTGCTCGGCGTCACCGACGTGCTGCGTGTGAAGCGCGTGAACCTCGCCGACGGCGAGCCGTTCGCCGTGGTCACCGTGTGGTGCCCGGCCGACCTCGGCCGGTCGCTGTCGCTGGCCGACGTGGCCGAGCGGCCGTTCTACGAGCTGCTCGGTGTCGAGCTGCGCGGCGCGTTGCTGCGGTGCGAGCGCGTCACCACCGACGCGCGCGGCAATCGAGTGCTCATGAGCGAGCACCGCTTCCCTGCGCACCTCACCGAGTTCGTGGTCGACCTCCCGCAGGCCGCGCCGTCGCTCACCCCGTCGGGCTTGCGCCTCGTGGAGTGACGACTCGCGGCCGGATCGGTCAGATCGGGCCGGGGTCGACGGGCTCGCAGCCCGAGTGGGCCGGGTTGCCCTTGGCGATGCCGCTGTTCCCGTCGCACTCGTAGCCGTTGTTGCCGTCGCTGTCCGCGTCGGGCAGCTGGCCCTTCGGGTTCTTGGTGTCGGCCTTGCCGACGCTGCCGGCCGCCGGGCGGCCCTTCGCCTTGCCGTTGCCGTTGCCGTTCTGCGACGGCGCACAGGTCTGCGTCGTCTGGCAGTCGTTGTCGTACGGCCCGTCGTTGGTGTTGGCGCTCGCCGCGGCGACGCCACCCGACAGGGTGACCGCCGCGATGACGGCTGCCAACGAGATGCCCGCTCGTCTCATGATGATTCCCTCTCACTCGTGGGTCGCGACAGCCTCGCGCGCAGCGCGGCCGACCGCTAGGGCCTTGACGGGTTCTTGAAGGCCGGACCCACCAGCTCGGCGGCGCGGTCGGTGACGTCGAGTGACGACGACGTCTGGATGTCGTCGAGCCAGCCGCGTGCGGCGAGCTGGCGGCCCGACTGCGAGTCGAGCAGCGCGTCGTGGAGCAGCGGTCGCGCAGCGAGGAACGCGGCTCGTGCCGCAGCGGCCTCGGCGGAGCACCGGGGGCGGCCCACGGCCGCCGACGGGTCGAGCGCGGCGAGCACGGCGCCGGCGCCCAGCAGATCCTCGACGGCCGGGCGCAGCGGCCCGGTCTCGTTGCGCCACCGCTCACCCGCGGCGATGACGGCGATCGGCCCGCCGTCGGCCAGCTCGAGCGCACGGGCCGCCGTGGCGCTCGCGTTGCGGAAGCAGCCGGCGAGCACGTGCCCGGCACCGTGCTCCCGAGCGGCGAACGCCAGCGCCGACCCGTTCGGCGACGGCAGCACGACTCGCGTGCCGGCCGGCACCTGGAGCAGGTCGGTGGGCGACAGCGACGGCCCGCCGTCCTCCCGCCGCCCGGCGACGACGGCGCCGTGCTCCGCCGCATAGGCGCCGGCCTCGCCATCGGCCCAGCGGTAGGGGAGCACCTCGGCGCCCGCCTCCACCGCAGCGGACACGGCGGTGGTGAACCGGAGGACGTCGACGATCACCACGACGGCGGCGTCGGGTGCGAGCGTTCGGAGCCCGTTCGGGCCCCACTCGAACCGGAACTCGGCGTCGGCGCCGGGCATCACCGCGACGGGATCACCGAGCACCACGGCGACGCGGCGTCACCAGGTGTCCCAGTGCAGGACGTTCGCGAGCGGCAGCCGCTTGGCGGGCTGGAACTCGGTGCCGATCGTGTAGGCGATGGGGAACAGCCCGCCCTGCGTGACGGTGTCGTAGGGGATGCCGAGCAGCTCGGCCGCCTGCTGCTCGCCGCCCCGCATGAGGTGGATGGTGGTCCACGCCGAGCCCATCCCGCGCTCGCGCAGGGCGAGCATGAAGCTCCACACGGCGGGCAGCAGGGAACCCCACGCCGAGGCGGTGGTGAACGACGGCAGGTTGTCGAGCCGGCCCTCGATGCACGGGATCAGCAGCAGCGGGCAGCGGTCGAAGTTCTCGGCGAGGTAGACGGCCGACTCGGTGATCTTGTCGCGCTGCTCGTAGCGCATGTCGCCCGGTTGGTAGGCGTTCGAGCGCGCCGAGCCGGCGTAGATCTTGAAGTTGTCGAGGTAGATGTCGCGCAGCGCCGTCTTCTTCGCCTGGTCCTCGACGATCACCCAGTGCCAGCCCTGGCTGTTCGATCCGGTGGGTGCCTGGAGCGCGATCTCGAGGCACTCCTCGACGACGGAGCGCTCGACCGGCCGGTCGAAGTCGAGGCGCTTGCGCACCGAGCGGGTGGTGGTGAGGACCTCGTCGGCCGTGAGGTTGAGCTTCATGTGGTGCCCCTTCGGAATCGTGACCTGCGGGGCGGAGTGTTGCAGGCAGAATCGTCGGATGGATCACCGGCCCGATCCGGGCGACTACCAGGCCGTCAACCTCGCCAACTGGAACAGCCGCGTGCCGCACCACGAGGCGAGCGACGACTACGGCCTCGACCGCTTCCGGTCGGACCCGGCGCACCTGTCCGACGTCGTGCGATTCGATCTCCCGTTGCTGGGCGACATCGCGGGGCTCGACGTGGTGCACCTCCAGTGCCACATCGGCACCGACACCCTGTCGCTGGCCCGGCTCGGCGCGCAGGTGACCGGTCTCGACTTCAGCGCACCGGCACTCGACGTGGCCCGACGGCTCGCGGCGGACTGCGGAGCGCAGATCGAGTACGTCGAGTCCGACCTCTACGACGCGGTCGCGGCGCTGGGCGGCGAGCGGTTCGATCTCGTGTACACCGGCATCGGCGCGCTGTGCTGGCTCCCATCGGTGGAGCGATGGGCGCGGGTGGTCTCGTCCCTGCTGCGACCGGGCGGGCGGCTGTTCATCCGGGAGGGTCATCCGGTGCTGTGGGCGCTCGACGATCCACGCCCGGACGGGCTCGTGGTGCTGGAGTTCCCCTACTTCGAGACACCCGGCACCGTGTTCACCGAGGAGTCGACCTACGTCGACCACGAGGGGACGCTCGCGTCGCCCGCGTCGGTGGGCTTCAACCACGGGCTGGGCGAGATCTTCAACGCCGTCTGGGATGCCGGACTCACCATCGACGGGTTCGTCGAGCACGACTCGGTGCCGTGGCCCGCGCTCGGCGACCAGATGGAGCCGATCGGTGGC
>JALOLG010000373.1 GCA_025456105.1 Ilumatobacteraceae bacterium
TGTCCATGCGACACCCCCCAATCACGAAAGCGGCAGTTCGGTGGAGGGCTCAGTCGGGGGCGACGTCGTAGACCCGGGTCTGCTCGCCCACCTCGGGCGACACCTCGCCGGACTCCGACCAGCGATCGGTGACCCACACGACTCGGTCGCCGTTGACGGCGACCGAGAGCGGCGAGACGGTGATCGACTCCGGGCCGCCCGACTCGAGGCGGTCGAGCACGGTCCACGTGCGGCCGTCACGGCTGTGGAGCAGCTCGTACACCTGGACCGACGACATGTCACCCTCGCCGTCGACGTACGCATCGGGGAAGGCCTCGGCGTACGCCGCGGTCGCTTCGGCCTCGGTGAACGTGACGAGCGGGGTGCCGGACTCGTCGAGGATCGTCAGATCCCCGGCGTCGCCCAGCTGCACGCGCTCCGACTCGAAGAACTCCCGTCCGTCGATCTCGAGGAGCACCTCCTCGGTGCCGTCAGCCGCGACCCGCACCAGGCGGTAGGTCATCTCGTCACCGGCGATCGTGACCGTGAGGACGTAGTCGTCGCGCTCCATCCGCACGACGCCTTCGAAGGCCTGCGCCTCCTCGAGCTCCGGCGTGACGACCCGCACCACGACTGCGCCGTCGGCGCCACCGGTGGTGTCGTACGCGAGCGTCTCGGACGCCGAGCCCACCGGGAGCTCGACGGGACTCCACGACGCCAAGTCGGCCGACGACAGCCACCCACGCCACGAGCTCCAGTCCGTGGCAGCCACGAGCACGCCGCCCGGCGTGTCGACGATCGACTGCACGTACCAGCCCGGCCGGGTGTCGAGCACCGCGTCGGTCCAGGTGCGGCCGTCGGCACTGGTGCGAACCCGAACGCCATCGTCACCGGGACGGGTGGCGACGAAGCCACCTGCATCGGCAGCGACGACGGCCGGAGGACCGTTGACCGTTCCCGGAGCGCTGTCGACGACGAGCCCCTCGATCGGGTCGCCGGCCCACACCGACAGCCTCATGGGCGGATCGTTGGCGAGAGCCGGATCGATCCCGAGCTCGTCCCAGGTGAAGAAGATCGGCTCCAGCTCGCCGGCATCGATCGGCGGCACCGTCGTCGCCGCTGGTGCGTCGCCGGGCTCGGCCGGAGCGATCTCAGCCCCTTCCGGGGGTGCCGGTTGGATCATGATCCCGTCCCGGTCGGTCGACATCCCCCACGAGACGCCCTCCTCGAGCAGCGCCCGCACCTCGGGCGGCAGCAGCGGATAGGGGTCGAAGCTGAGCTGCTCCTGCACGACGGCAACGACACCCGACGGGCCCATGTCGAGTCCGGCGACGTAGCGCGAGGGCGCGAAGCCGTCCGGCGCCTCGTCGAGCGCGGTCTCGAGCACCTGCTCGGTGTCCCACGTGCGCAGATCGGTGGTGGTGACCAGTACGACCTGCTCGATCGGCGGCCGCGAGGACACTCCAGGCTCGAACGCGGCGGCGTCGTCCTCGGCCACACCTTGGCCGACCAGCGCGAGCCGGCCGTCGTGGGCCGCCGAGAACGCCACCCAGCTGAACCCGTCAGGGAGCTCGATGCTGCCCGAGTCGCTCCACGTGATGCCGTCCTCAGAGGTCTCGAACCGTACGAACGTCGGCGCAGGCGGTCCGTAGATCGCGTCGTTGACGTCGGGGTTCTCGGCCAAGATCTGCTGCACGATCGCGAGCTGGTCGGGGTGCTGGTTCAGGATCTCGAGGGCCTCGTCGATGGTGCCGGGCGGCTCCGGGAACAGGTCGCGCACCGATTGCGGGAAGGCGGCGAGCACCTCCTCGGAGAGCTCGGGGATGGTGGTCGCCCCGCCCTCGGTGCGGACGCGGAGGAACCCGTCACCCCATGCCACGATCGACGAGCCGCTGCCCACCGGCCCCGTGACGATCGACGTCGGCCCCACCGCCGAGCCGTCGGTGACGACGGCGTCGGCGGGCTGCGTCGACGGCGGGGGCGGCGCAGGTGCCGTCGGCTCGGTGGCGTCCGGGGCGACAGTGGGCGGGACCTCCGGCTCCTCGGTGACGATGCTGCCGTCGTCGCCGTCGTCACGTGCGAGGTCGGCGACCACCACGCCGCCGGCCACGAGCACGGCCGCGACGCCCAGTCCGGCGAGCGCTCGCGCGCCGTTGCGCCGACGCCGACCGCGGCGGCGCACCTCGGTGAGGTCGGGCTCGGGCCCGACCGGGTGCAGATCGGCGAGGCCGGAGCGCACTCGGCGCGCCAGGTCGTCGACGATCTCAGGCAGGTCGTCCATGGGGGTCCTCCAGCATCTCGGCGAGCCGGGTGAGGGCTCGGCTGAGTCGGCTCTTCACGGTGCCCGGGGCGATGCCGAGCGCAGCAGCGGTGTCGGCCTCCGACCAGTCGAGGTGGTAGCGCAGCACGACGACCGCGCGCTGGTCGATGTCGAGTCGGGCGAGTGCGCTCGTCAGCTCGGGGTCGGCGGTGACGGCCGCGTCGAGCGATCGATCGGGCTCGTGGTCGGTGAGCACCTCACGACGCCGCTTGCGCCAGCGCGAGGTCGCCCAGTTGAGGCCGACCCGGTGCACCCAGGCGGCCGGGTTGTCGTAGCCGCTCACCTTCGGCCAGCGGGCGAAGGCACGGGCCATCGCCTCGGCCGTCGCCTCGGCGGCCAGGTCGGCGTCGCCGAGGGTGAGGGTGAGCGACCGCTGCACCGGACCGACCTCGGCTCGGAAGAACCGCTCGAACGTGTCGACGGGGATCGCCTGCACGGCCTCGATCGAGTCGTCGCCCACGGCGGGCAGTGTCGCACCGTCCCAGGTGGCCGCCGTCGATCCGTCGTTCACATCCCACACACGCATGACCCACCGGTTCGGTTCCCTCCCCGCCCGTCGTTCCCCTGCTCCGCTCGTCGTCGTCGAGATGAG
>JALOLG010000374.1 GCA_025456105.1 Ilumatobacteraceae bacterium
ACATCCATCAGATGCGGAAACGTCTCGTCGGTGTGGTAGTCGAGCATCTCGTGCACCGCCACCGGCTCGGTCTTGCCCTTCACCACGACCCGGTCGACCTCGCGGGTCCGGTACACGCCCTTGAGTTCCCGGTGCGTGAAGTCACTGATCAGGATCCTCGCGTGGTACTCCTTGCACGCACTCTCGAGCCGGGCGGCGAGGTTCACGCCGTCGCCGATCATCGTGAAGTCCATCCGCTTCGGTGACCCGATGTTGCCGGCGACCACGGAACCGGTGTTGAGTCCGACCCCCATGTCGATCCGGGGCCGGCCATCGGCCACCCGTACCGAATTCCACTCGTTCAGCGAGCGGATCATCGCGATGGCGGTGCGCACGGCCCGGTCGGCGTCGTCGGCCTGCGGCTCGGGCAACCCGAAGGCGGCCATGATCGCGTCGCCGATGAACTTGTCGAGCATCCCGCCCTCGTGCTGGATGCAGTCGACCATCAGCGTGAAGTACTCGTTCAGCATGCTCACCGTCGCCTGCGGCCCGAGGTGCTCGGCCAGCGTGGTGAAGCCGCGGATGTCGGTGAACAGCAGCGTGGCCACGGCGCTCTTCCCGCCGAGGATGTCCTCGCCGCCGCGCACCAGCCGGTCGGCCAGCTCGGGGTCCATGTAGCGGGCCATCGTCGAACGGATCCGCTTCTCGCTCGAGATGTTCTCCAGCAGCAGGATGGTGCCTTCGTCGTTCGTCTCGATGCGCAACGGCACGCCGGTGACGTTGACCGACATCGCCTCGGCACCATCGCCCGTCCCCACCTGGAGGCCGACGTCCATCAGCGACCCCGACTCGCCCGTTGCCATCACCTGCTCGACCAGCGCGACGATTCCCGGGTTGCCGGCGAACAGGTCGTGGACCGCACGACCGACGATCTCGTCCTCCGTGTGCCCGAGGATCTCGGCGCCGGCCGCGTTGCACGTCACCACCTGACCCTCGTGGTCGAGGGTGATCACGCCGTTGGTCATCGACTCGAGGACGGCGTCGTTGTAGTTCTTCACCCGTTGCACGTCGTCGAACAGCTTGGCGTTCTCCAGGGCGATGGCGACCTGGGCGGTGAACGCGCGGAGTCGCTGCTCGTCCTCGGCGGTGAAGGGACCGCCGCGCTTGTTCAGCGCCTGGGTGGCCCCGATGGTCTCGCCCGCCTTGTTGACCAGTGGCACGCACAGGATCGAGCGGGTGAAGAAGCCCGTCTGCGCGTCGAACGCCGGGTTGAACCGCAGGTCGGCGTAGGCGTGGGGGATGTTGATCGTCTCGCCGCTGGTGAACACCGTGCCGGCGATGCCCACCGTGTCGGGGAAGCGGATCTCGGTGACGCCGTCGTTCCCCTCGGCGACCCGGGCGACGAGCTCACCCGACCTGACGTCGTGCAGGAACAGCGTCGACCGCTCTGCGTCGAGCATCGTCGTCGCCTCGGCCATCACCCGCAGCAACAGCGCGTCGAGATCGATCTCGGAGGTGATGTCGGCCACGAGGTCGACGAACTCCATCTCCTTGGCCGCCTGCACCCGCCGCCGCTCGTCGCGCTGCACGCTCGTCAGGGCCAGCGCCGCCTGTGACGTCATCGCCTCGAGCAGCTGCAGGTCGCCGTCCTCGAAGTCGCCGTCGAGCCGGTTCAACACCTGCGCCACCCCGATCAGCTCCCCGCGTCCGGTGCGGATCGGCGCGCACAGGATCTGGCGGGTCACGTAGCCGGTCGTCTCGTCGACCTCGGCGTTGAAGTCGGGGTGGGCGTACGCGTCGTTGACGACCATCCCCTCGCCGGTGTGGAACACCTTGCCGGCGATGCCCCGGTCATCGCGCATGCGGATCTCGCGGGGACCGTGCTCGGTCATCGAGCGGGAGTACAGCTCGTGCGTCGCCGGGTCGTCGAGGAACAGCGTCGCCCGCTCGGCCCGCAGGGCACCCGCCGTCATCGCGACCAGGCTGGCGAGGATGTCGTCGAGCGTGTCGAGCGCGGCGACGGTGCGCGACACCTCCACCAGCGTCTCGGCCAGGTGCAGGCGCTTGGCCTGATCGAGGACGGCGTCGGCGCTCGCTTTCGTCATCGCGGCCGGATCGGTGCTCACCGGCGGGCCTCCATCGCCGTCGTCTCGAGCCGCCGGCGCAGCTCGGTGATCGTGTCGTGCAGCTCGCGGCGCTCGACGTCGAACCGCCGCGCCTGATCGGCGAGGGTGGCGTCGTGTTGCTGCCGGAGTTCGTCGGCCTGGCGCCGCGCCGCGACGATCGCCGCCCGCAGCTGCTCGACCTCCGCCGCCCCGTCGCGCTCGGCCGCTCGCTGCGCCGCGAGGAACTCCTCGTTCTGGCGGACCATCTCCTCGCGCAGCGCGGTGATCGTCGCCCGAAGCTGGTCGACTTCGGCCTGATGCTCTGCGTGCGCCCGCTGCGCGGCAGTGGTGGCCTCGTCCCGGACCGCTTCGAGGGCATGCCGGAGCGCAAGGACATCGCCCTTCACTGCCTCGAGTTCAGCGTTCGCTCCCTCGCCCATCCGCACCCTCCGGTCCGACAGCATGGTCGGACTTCCCGCCGCCGTGCCAGTCGGAGCGCCCGAGCGGCGTCAGCCGACCTGGTCGGAGGGGGTGCGGGGTTCGAAGACATCCACGGGCTCGAAGACGACGACGGGCGTGTCGGCGGTGCGCGAGGCGGCGTAGGCGTCGAGGCCCTCGTCGACCTCGGCCCACCGGCGCCACAGCCGCTCGCGCTCGTCGCCCTCGGCGCGGCGGGCGCGCACGGGGCGTTGCTCCTCGCCCTTCAGGCGGATGACCGCGCTGGGGTTCGCCTCGAGGTTCAGCCACCACGCCGGCAGGCCTTCGTCCCAGCCGTTCATCGCCAACACGACCGGCGTCGAGCCGTCC
>JALOLG010000375.1 GCA_025456105.1 Ilumatobacteraceae bacterium
AGCTCGTTGAAGCGGGTGCTGCCGAGCACCAGCTCGCGCACGATCAGCGGGGTCCAGCGGTCGCCGATGACCTCGGTCGTGAGCGCGATCGGGCAGTACGTGCCGTACTCGGGCATGTGGCGATCGTCTCACGACGGCATCACGAAGGCGAGTACAGATTCCGTACCGCTGGAGTCCTGATCGTGGACTGGGCAGGTCCGCCCGTGATCCGTACGTTCGATCGCATGACCCTCACCGATGTCCCCGCCCAGCAACGGACACGAGCCGAGCTCCTCGACGCGGTGCGCCGCATCGGGCCGGTGCTCCAGGAGCACGCCGATCGGCACGACCGCGACGGCACCTTCGTGACCGAGTCGTACGACGCCCTGCGTGACGCCGGGCTGCTCGCGATCGGTGTGCCCATCGAGCTCGGAGGCGACGGCGCCTCGATCGGTGACGTCGCCGCCGTCCAGCGCGAGCTCGCCCACTGGTGCGGCTCCACCGCGCTGGCCAGCTCGATGCACCAGCACGTCGTGGCGTTCACCGCCTGGCGGTATCGCCGGGGGCTGCCCGGGGCGGAGGCGACGCTGCGCCGCGTCGCCGACGAGGGCATCGTGCTCGTGTCGACCGGCGGCGGCGACTTCACCCATCCGTCGGGCACCGCCGTCCGCACCGAGGGCGGCTACCTCGTGTCGGGCCGCAAGCGCTTCGCGAGCCAGTCGCCGGTGGGCGCGGCGATGGCGACGATGTTCACCTACGACGACTCCGAGCGCGGCCGACGGGTGCTCAACCTGTCGATCCCGATGGGTTCGACCGGGGTGGCGCTCGACGACACCTGGGACGCACTCGGGATGCGCGGCACCGGGAGCGGCGACATCGTGCTGCACGACGTCTTCGTCGCCGACGACCGCGTGCTCGCCGATCGCCCGCACGGCGTGATCGACCCGCCGCTGCAGGTGATCCTGACGATCGCGATGCCCATCATCGCCGCGGTGTACCTCGGCGTGGCGGAGGCAGCGTCGGCTGCCGCCGTCGCGTCACTGGAGGGCAAGCCGACCGATGCGCTCGTGCAGCGGCAGGTCGGCGAGATGGTGCACCGCCTGCGCGTCGCGTCCTGGGCGCTCGACGGCGCGGTCGCAGAGATCGGCCCCGATCCGTCACCGTCGGCCGAGCTCGCCCTGGCGGCGCTGACCGCCAAGCGCGAGGTCGCGCTCGCGGGTGCTGCGGTGTGCGACAGCGCGCTCGCGATCGCCGGTGGCTCGGCCTTCTTCCGCGGTTCGACGATCGAGCGGTGTGTCCGCGACATCCGGGCCGCCATGTTCCACCCGCTCACGCCCGAGCGCACGCTCGTGTACGGCGGGCGCCTCGCGCTCGGGCTCGAGACCGACGTGGTGTGAGCGGCGATCCGACGGGGCCCGGGCCGGGAGACATAACGATTGTGATATCTTGGACCGGTGCCCCGGATCGTCGACGTCGACGAGCGGCGCAGCGAGCTCGCCGCCGCTGCCTCGCGTGTGATCGCCCGCTCCGGCATCGCTGGGGCGTCGATGCGAGAGGTGGCGGCCGAAGCCGGGTGGACCACCGGCACGCTCGTGCACTACTTCACCGACAAGCACGAGCTGCTGCGCTTCACGTTCGAGGAGTCGCTGGCCCGGCGCCATGCGCTGCGGGAGCGCCGGGAGGCCATGACGCCGGCCGAGGCGCTGCGCGACACACTGCTGTCGGCGCTCCCCACCGACGAGGACTCGCGACTGCACTGGCTCGTCACGGTGGCGTTCTGCGCGCAGGCGACGGCCGATCCGGAGCTGGCGGCGCTCCAGCGCGACGCCTACCGCGAGTACCGGTCGTCCGTGGCCCGACTCGTCGTGGCGTCGGGACGAGCCGCCGCTGGTGACGCCCGGTCGGAGGCCGAGCGGCTGATCGCCGTCGTCGACGGTGTCGCGATGCAGGCCCTGTTCGACCCGGCTTCGTGGCCGCCCGGGCGCCAGCGCTCAGTGGTCGACGACGCGCTCGCACCCCTTGGCTGATCCCCGACGAGGCCAGTGCGGGTCCCGATCGGGGAGCGCATGGTCCGACGAGGTCGTAGGGTCCGGGCCATGAGCGATTGGAATCGACAGGTCATCGAGGAGTTCCGGGCGAACGGCGGCAAGGTCGCCCAGTTCGGCGACAACCCGCTGGTGATCCTGCACACGATCGGCGCGAAGAGCGGTGAGGTGCGCGAGATCCCGCTCGTGGCGCTGGTGCGGGGCGATGAGATGACGGTGTTCGCCTCCCGGGGCGGATCGCCCTCGCACCCCGACTGGTACTACAACCTGCTCGCCCACCCCGACATCGATGTCGAGTACCGCACCGATCGGTTCCGCGCTCGCGTGGAGCAGCTGCCGGCGGACGAAGCCGCGGCCCGTCTGCAGGCACAGGCCGAGCTCATGCCACAGTTCGGTGAGTACGTGAAGTCGGCCGCGCCCCGCGTGATCCCCGCCTTCTCGATCACGCGCGTCGCCTGAGCCCGCCGACGCGCATCCGTGGCGGCGACCGAGTCGCAGCGGCCCACGACGACCGTGTGGATGGTCGCATCGTCGGTCGTCGTGCTCACCACCGGTGTCGCGCTGTACGTGCTCCTGCTGTTCCTCGCCCTCGGTGCGGGTGCGACATGGGGTGGTTACGGCGAAGCAGCGAGGGAGCCGACAGCGGAGTGGTTCGGGCCGACCGTCGTGGCCGTCGTCGCGCTGTCGCTGATCAGCGTCGTCGTGGCGATCCTGCTCGCGCGCCGTCGGCTGACGTGGTTGGTGCTCCCGTTCGTCGCGCTGACCGCGGCGGGCCTGGTCGGTCTGGTCCTCTCGCGCCGGTGGCCGGCGTGATCAGGCGGCTGGTGTCAGCTCGACGCGGTTGAGCGGTCC
>JALOLG010000376.1 GCA_025456105.1 Ilumatobacteraceae bacterium
GTCCTCGCCGTCGAACACCCGCGCCGGCCCCTCGAACGAGCGCTGCTCCTGGGTGAGTCCGGCCACCTTCACCACCGAACCGGCCGGCGCGAGCGAGCCGGTGAGCACGTTGATGCCGCCCTCGGCGTTGATCGGCGCCGACAGCGGGTGCACCACGACGCCGTCGGGCTCGGGCGGGTCGACGTCGGCCAGGTTCTCGGCCACGGTCTTGCCGGTGACGGTGAGGCAGTCGCCGTGGATGAGGCCCGCCTCGAGCAGGTGCTTCATCACCACCGGCACGCCGCCGATGCGGTCGAGGTCGGTCATGTGGAACTTGCCAGCAGGTGGAGCACGGCATTGGTGGAGCCGCCGAGCGCGTTGGTGAGCGCGATCGCGTTCTCGAACGCCTGCTTCGTGAGGATGTCCTTCATCCGGATGCCCTGCCGCAGCATCTCCACCACCGCGGCGCCGGCTGCAGCCGCATCGTCCTCACGGCGGCGGTCGACGGCGGGCGGCGACGCCGAGCCCGGAAGCGACAGGCCGAGCGCCTCGCCGATCGAGCTCATCGTGTTGGCGGTGAACATGCCGCCGCACGCCCCCTCGCCGGGGCAGGCGTTGCGCTCGATCGCGTGCAGCTCGTCCTCGGTGATGGTGCCGGCGGCGCACGCGCCGATCGCCTCGAACACGCTCGTGATGTCGAGCGCCTTGCCGTTGAGGTAGCCGGGCAGCGTGGAGCCGTTGTAGACGAACACGGCGGGCAGGCCGAGGCGGGCCATCGCCATCATCATCCCGGGCATCGACTTGTCGCAGCCGCCCGTGGCCACCAAGCCGTCGAGCCGCTCCGCGTGCATGACCGTCTCCACCGAGTCGGCGATCACCTCGCGGCTCACGAGCGACGCCCGCATGCCCTCGTGACCCATCGAGATGCCGTCGCTCACGGTGATCGTGCCGAACTCCAGGGCCACGCCACCGGCGCGCTGCACACCGAGCTTCGCGGCCGCGGTGAGGCGCCGCAGCGACACGTTGCACGGCGTGATCTCGTTCCACGACGACGCGATGCCGATCTGCGGCTTGTCCCAGTCGTCGTCGGTGAGACCGACCGCGCGCAGCATGGCGCGCGAGGCCGCCTTCTGGATGCCGTCGGTGACGTCGCGCGAGCGCGGCTTGACGTCGACGGGCGTGCCGCTGGAGTCGGTCGGAGGAGCCATCGGGGCGAGAGTAGTGCCACACTCCCGGGATGGCTGAGGTGCGAGAGACCCGGTTGCCCGGCGTCGGCGTGCGCCACGACTTCACCGCCGCCGACGGCACGCAGGTGGCGGTGCTGGTGATGCGTGACGGCCGTCGCGACATCCTCGTGTACGACCGCGACGACCCCGACGCGTGCACGGGGATGCTCGGCCTGTCCCCCGACGACGCCCGCACGCTGTCCGAGCTGCTCGGGGCGAGTCAGGTCACCGAGGCCGTGGCGGCGGTGCAGCAGCAGATCGAGGGGCTGGCGATCGAGTGGATCGAGATCGCTGCGTCGTCACCGCTGGCCGACCGCACGATCGGCGACGGCGCGTTCCGCACCCGCACGGGCGCCTCGGTGGTCGCGGTGCTGCGGGGCGACGACACCAACCCGGCGCCGGGCCCTGACTTCCGGCTCCTCGCTGGCGACGTGATCGTGGTGGTCGGGACGACCGCGGGCCTCGCCCTCGTCCGCTCGATCGTCCAGGGGTGACGTGACCTTGCTGGCGGCAGGCGGCGACGAGGCCGCACTCGCGTTCATCGAGATCGGCGTCATCGTCGTCGTCATGGCGGCGCTCGCCCGGCTCGCCGGTCGGGTGGGCATCACCGCCGTGCCGCTCTACCTGCTGGCAGGGCTGGCGCTCGGCGAGAGCGGCCCGGTGAGCCTCGACGTCAGCGAGGAGTTCGTGTCGATCGGCGCGGAGATCGGCGTGCTGCTCCTGCTGCTGGCCCTCGGGCTCGAGTACACCGACAGCGAGCTCCAGGCGGGCCTGCGGACCGGCGTGGGCGCCGGGGTGCTCGACATGCTGCTCAACGCGACCCCGGGGGTGATCGCCGGCCTCCTGCTCGGCTGGTCGCCGCTCGCCGCCGTGCTCCTGGGCGGCGTCACCTGGGTCTCGTCGTCGGGCATCGTCGCCAAGGTGCTGAGCGACCTCGGACGGCTCGGCAACCGCGAGACGCCGAGCATCCTCAACCTGCTCGTGATCGAGGATCTCGCGATGGCCGTGTACCTCCCGGTCGTGGCGGCGCTGATCGTTGGCGGCGAACCCGAAGCGCTGCTGCTCAGCGTCGGGATCGCGCTCGTCGTCGTGCTGGTGATCCTCGCTGCGGCGTTCCGGCTCGGACGGCCGATGAGCCGCGCGCTGCACGGCGGCAACGACGAGTCGCTGCTGCTGGCCGTGTTCGGCATCACCCTGCTCGTCGCGGGGGTCGCCCAGCGCCTCGAGGTGTCGGGCGCGATCGGCGCGTTCCTCGTGGGGTTGGCGCTCACCGGCGGAGTCGAGCAGCGGACGATGCAGCTCATCGGCCCGCTGCGCGACCTGTTCGCGGCGACGTTCTTCCTGTTCTTCGCGTTCCAGATCGAGCTCGACGCCCTGGTCGACATGCTCCTCCCCGCCGTGCTGCTCGCGCTGGTCACGATCTTCACCAAGAGCGTCACGGGCTGGGTGGTGGCCGGGCGGTCCGGCGTCGGCCAGCTCGGTCGGGTGCGTGCGGGCACGGCGCTGACGGCACGAGGCGAGTTCTCGGTGGTGATCGCCGCGCTCGGCGCCACCCTGGCCGACGGTTCGGACCTCGGTGCGCTCGCCGCGGGCTACGTGCTCGTGACGGCGATCGTCGGCCCCCTGCTCACCCGCTACGCCGACCGCCTCCCCGTCCCGCGCCTCGGCCCCCGCCGCCCCGCCAGCGCGCTCTCGTGATTGGGGGGTGTCCATCTGACACCCCCCAATCAGAAAATGGAATGGGATCGGTCGTCAGGAGGCGGAGCGGCCGAAGCCGAAGAGGT
>JALOLG010000377.1 GCA_025456105.1 Ilumatobacteraceae bacterium
GCATCGTCTCGCCGACGATGCCGGCGCCGGGTGGCGCCGTGGTGTCGACCGCGATGTAGCCCTCGCTGAGCGTGCCGCCGGCCGGGACGAGCCCGAGCAGACCCGCCAGCTGGGGGTCGGGCCGCAGGGCGATCAGGTCGCCGCCGGCGGTGACCCAATCGGCGAGCGCGGTCACCTGCTCGGTGGTGAGGGTCGTCTCCCCCAGCACCACGGTCTCGTACGGCTCGAGGCCGCTCGCCGTGAGCGCCGTGGTGGTGGCGACGGCGAAGAGGTTGAGCCCCTCCGCCCGCATGATCTCGGGGAGGTAGGAGCCGAAGGCACCGGTCCCCTTCACGACCAGCACGGGTCCGCCCGGGCCGGTGTTCGGATCGGGCCTCGTCGAGAGCCCCGCCTTCACCGTGAACGCCCACGTCGTCGAGTCGGCGGCCAGCCGGTTGCCGGCGAGGTCGGCGACACCCGTGGCGCCGCCCCGGACCACGACCGTGTAGGTCGCGCCGGGCGAGAGATCGGTGACCGGGTCGAGCGTCACCGTCCGTGACGGCCCGTCGTAGCCGAGCGTCGAGGCGACGATCGCGTCGGTCGGGTCGCGGAGCTCGACGTTGCCGGTGAGCGTCGCCTGGTCGATCGGCTCGCCGAAGGTCACCGTCACGTTCGACGTGGCGAGGACACCCGTGGCACCGGGTGCGGGGACCCGCCCGACGATGGTCGGGGGCGTGGTGTCGGGCCCGACGTCGGTGGTGAAGACGACGTCGACCCAGTAGTTGCTCGCCCCGTACGTGGTGGTGGGGAACCCGGTGGCGCCGTACCGGTAGACCCCGTTGGGCCCGTCGGTGCCGTCCGCGAGGGCGGTGAGCGGCGGGTTCACGAAGGCCGTCGCGAAGTAGCCGCTGGTGTACGGGTAGTAGCCCTCCGACGAGTGCTGCGACGCCACGTAGGTGGTGCCCGCAGCGACGGGGACCGGGGCGTCGAGGGCGACCGTCTGCCACCCGGGCACCGATGCCGCCGGGAAGGCGGCCGTGGCGAGGAGCGTGCCACCGGCGGTCCACAGGTTGCCGGTGTGCGTGCCGCTGTCGCCGGGCGCCCAGTAGAAGCGCAGTCCCGTGATGTAGCCGTCCTGGCTGGCTCGGAGCTTGACGCCGACCTCGATGCCGACGCCCGGGTTGTCGTTCGCGTTGGTGGTGGCAGGGGTCGCGGTGTCGGGCCAGATCGAGCACGGGCACACCCGCGGGGCCACCGTGAACGAGTGGGCCGTGACCGGTCCGAGGTTCACGCTGTCGTCGACCGCGCGGACGCGCACGTCGGCCACGGCCTCGGCGGCGCTGTACGTGTGGCTCCACGTGGCCCGACCGGTGGCGCGCCGCCACGTGGTCCCACCGTCGGTGGAGATCTCGACGGCACCGACGACCCCGCCACCGAGGTCGGTCGCCGTCCCGGTGACCGTGACCGCACCGCCGGGCACCGTCGTGCCCGCCGCCGGCGAGGTGACCGCGACGGTCGGCGGCGTGACGTCGGACGACGGGGTCGCGGCCACCAGGGTCGCCTGGAGGGTCGCCGGCTGCACGCCCATGTCGGCGAGCAGGTTCACCGTCGCCTGCTGGACGTTGCGGTCCTCGGTCGAGGCCGCACGATCGTGGGTGGCGTCGAGCCCCCACGACCACTGGACGGTCCCGGCACCGAACACGAGCGCACCGGACGGCGCGCGGTACAGGTTCAGGTGGTGCTGCTCGGGACGTCCCGTGAACGACGTCGCCGTCGTGGTGGAGAGCGGGACCCGACCGGCCGGGTACCAGTCGGCGTACTCGGGGTACTCGGGATCCCACTCGTAGCCGAGCGTGCCGTACGCCAGGGTGACGGTGCCGGTGGGGCCGAGCGCGGCGACATCGGTGTCGCGCCAGAACCGCAGCGGGGCGTACTCGCCGGGGACCGTGATCGACTGCTCGTTCAGCCGCCAGCTGATCTGGCCGCTGAGGGAGTTCTCGGGGGTGGCGCCTGGCGCCTCGCGCCACTGGCCGGTCCAGACGTCGCTCGGGTCGCAGGCGTAGTTGTCGTAGCAGTTGCGGTGCTCGGCGGCGCCGCTCGGGGCGCTGCTGCCCTCCTTGTAGACGACCTGCGTGCGGTACGCCTGGCCGTCGACCGGGCTGCCCTCCCAGCGGGTCTTCCAGTACACCTCGTTGCCGCTGAAGAACGCGAGGTTCACGCCCGCATCTCGTGCGGCGGTGACGGCGTCGCGGCGGCCTTGCGACCAGTACTCGTCGTGGCCGACCGAGAGGAACACCTCGTGGTTCAGGAGCAGCGCGGCGTGCCGCTCGGTGTCGACGGCCGAGACGTACGAGACGTCGTAGCCGTTGCGCTCGAGCCAGCGGATCATCGGGTACTCGGCGTTGAACAGGTAGTTCTCGAGCTCCGCGCCGCGAGTGGTGAACGGGCGGTTGTAGCTGAGCTTCTCGGCCATCGTCGCGCCGGAGCTGCCGTACGCGTTGTAGCCGCCGTAGGTGTTGTACGACTGCCAGGTGGTGTCCGACGTCTGGAACAGCAGGTCGGACTCGCTGGCGTCGTCGCGGACGATGAACGGGATGTGGCTGGCGCCACCGGTGTCGGTGCGGGTCGGCCGGGCGATGTAGACGCCCGAGGTGGCGTCGGCGGGCACGGTCCACGACGCCGAGACCGACCAGTTGCCGCAGTCGAGCAGCGTGCCGCTCGTCGTGGCGCCGCCGCCCATCGGGATGGCGGTCTCCGTGCAGGCGGGCTGGTCGGTCGCGGTCACCGCCGCGGGCGGGATGGTGTGGACGAGCCGGGCACCGTCGCCGTCGTAGTAGCCGAGCCGGTAGATGCCGATCTCGACGGCCGTCGCGGTGGTGT
>JALOLG010000378.1 GCA_025456105.1 Ilumatobacteraceae bacterium
ACTCGTGGTGCTACGACCACGAGACACCGCGCCCGATCACCGAGATCGGGTATCCGGAGGAGGTGCCGCCGACCGGGCTCATGACCTGGACCCCTCGCCCCGACGCGTTCGATCCGCCGGCCGACGGGCGCGACGCGATCGAGGCGTTCGCGGACGGCCTCGGCGGTCCGCCGCTCGTGATCCACGCTCGCCACGTGTCGCCGTCGTCGCCCTATCTGGGCGACGGCGAGTGGTGGGTGGACGCGCTGGCGGCGCAGCCGGTCGATCCCATGTTCTTCCGGCGTTGGTTCGACGATGCGAAGCGATGGGGTGCCTGCGCGATCGAGCAGGACTGGATGCTCCTGTACTGGTTCGGTGTCAGGGCGATGCGAGCCGAACCAGGTCGGGCTGCGGCGTGGCAGCGGGCACTCGACGCGCTGGCGCACGAGGCCGGCGTCGACCTCATCTGGTGCATGGCGACGCCCGCCGACATCGTGCACGCGGCCGGACTCGACCACGTCGTGGCGGTGCGAACCAGCGACGACTATCGCTTCGCCGCCGATCCCGCGCTGCTGTGGACGTGGTATCTCACCGTCAATCGCGTCGCCCGTGTCCTCGGGCTGCGGGCCTTCAAGGATTGCTTCTTCTCGGCGCGCCCGGGCACTGGTGCCGACGATCCCATCGACGGCGACGAGCACGCCGAGGTGGAGGCACTCCTCGCGTGCATGTCCGCCGGGCCCGTGGGCATCGGTGACCGTGCCGGGCGCACCGACGCCGAGGTCGTGCTGCGGACCTGCGATGCCGACGGGCGGATCCGCCACGTCGATGCGCCGCTCGCGCTGGTCGACGGGTGCCTGTTCGGGGAGCCGGCGCGCGGCGAGCGGCTGGCGTGGGCGACGACGACGGCGACGCGTGGCGGCAAGGTCTGGACCTACGTCGTCGCACTGAACACGTGCGCGTCGCCGGTCGACGTCGACGACCGTCTGCACCTCGACGAGGTCGGCATCACCGGGTCGCGCCAGGTGTACGACTGGCGCCGGCGGGTCGTCGACGAGTGCGACACCCTGCGGTGCGTGCTGGCACCACGCGACTGGTCGCTGTGGGTGTGCGCGCCACCGGGGGAGCGCGCCGACGCGGGCGACCTCACCAAGTACGTGACGGTCGAGTCGGACCTCGGCTGACCGCGTCGACTCGACGCGACCACCGCATACGCTGCCGTGGTGCCGCCGCCGGAGTCGACGTGCGTCCGGGTGCCCGCCCGAGTGGGCCTGGTCGGCAATCCGTCCGACGGGTACGGCGGCGCGGTGCTCGCAGCAGTCGTCGACGCGTGGTGTGCGACCGTCAGCGTGACGCCGATCGGTGACGGAGTCCGCATCCGCAGCGACGACGTCGGGACGATCGAGCTCGCGCTGGCCGACGCAGCGACGGGCCCGATCTCGACGGATCGGTTCGGCGACCACGCGCTGGTGGTTGCCGCGGTGCGGTCGCTGCGCATGCACCTGGGTGACGTGCTCACACCGGTCGAGATCGAGTGGTCGTGCACGATCCCTCGGTCGGTCGGGCTGGCGGGATCGAGCGCGATCGCCGTCGGGGTGATCGAGGCGGTGGCGGCGAGCCGCGGCTTCCCGCTCGAGCCACGCCTCGTCGGTGCGCTGGCACTGGAGGCCGAGAGGGTGTGGCTCGGCATCGCGGCCGGCTGGCAGGACCGCATGGTGCAGGCGCATCGGGGCGCCGTGCTCGTCGACGCCGCAGCGATGGACGATCTCGCTGGCCGGGCGGCGCCGATGGTCCAGCCGGTTCGGGACCTGGATGTCGAGGTGATGGTGGGTTGGCTGCCGCACGACTCGGAGGACTCGGGCCGGTACCACGACGCGCTGCGCCGGCGCGCCGACCGCCCCGGGTTCGCCGACGGCATGGTCGAGCTGGCCGCGCTCGCCCGGCGAGCCGCAGCGTGCGCCGCTGCGCGCGATCGCGTGGGGCTCGGGGAGCTGGTCGACGCCAGCTGGCAGGTGCGCTGTCGAGCTGCGCCGCTGCGGTCGTCGCACGCCCGTCTCGTGGAGGCGGTGCGAGCCGCTGGTGTGCCGGCGACGTCGCCGGGCTCCGGGGGCTCGGTCGTCGCGCTGCCGGGCGACCGGGGAGCCAGGGAGGCGGCAGTGGCTGCGCTCGAGGCGCTCGGCGCGCACGTCGTCGTGACTCGGCTGCGCTGAACCTCGCAGGGCCTCGCGGTTGACGTCGCTGCTCGTGGTCGGTGGTCGGCGGTCGCCGGGCCGAAGGGGTTCCTGGCGGGCGCAGTGCGGATGCTCGTGCGACCTGCTACGCCTCGGGCAGACCTTCCGGGTCCAGCAGCAGGGTGAAGTACCACCTGAGCTGACGCAGGTGATCGCGGAGCTTGAGTGGTTCTCCCGTCGCTCGAGCGAGGATGAAGCCTCCTTCGAGGATGACGAACGCGTGGTCGGCGAGCGACTCGAGATCGACCGGCAGTGCCAGCGGGCGATGTTCCGCGGCCTGCTGCAGCTTGGTGAGGATCCGTTCGCGCCAGTGGATGATGTCGCCGAGGATCAGGGCTCGGGTGTCGTCGTGGCCGGCGAACTGCTCGTAGATGAACGAGACGAAGAGGCACCCCGGCTGCGCCAGCGAGAGGTCTTCGATCCCTGCCTCGAACACCTTCACGAACTCGATCAGCTGCTGCGCCGGGTCGGTCGTGCGTGACTCGGCGACCGCCATCAGCCGGTCGAACATCTCGGCATCGGCGCGTGCGTAGCGCTCGACCAGCACGGTGCCGAGATCCGCTTTCGACGAGAAGTGGTGGAAGAACGCCCCCTTCGAGGCGCGTGCCTCCTCGAGGATGGCGTCGACCGTCGTGGCGCTGAATCCGCGCTC
>JALOLG010000379.1 GCA_025456105.1 Ilumatobacteraceae bacterium
CCCACCGCCGCCACGCAGCGCCCAGAACAGGTCCTCGTTCTCGTAGTCGCTGGCCACGACGAGTCGGCCGTCGGCGGTCACCACATCGGCCGACACGAGGTTGTCGATGGAGAGGCCGTACCCCCGGGTGAGGTGGCCGATGCCGCCACCGAGCGTCAGCCCCCCGATCCCCGTGGTGGAGACGATGCCGCCCGGCGTGGCCATCCCCACGGCATGGGTGGCGTGGTCGTACGCGCCCCACGTCGCTCCACCCCCGACCCGCGCGGTGCGACGGGCGAGATCGATCCTGACGTTCGACATCGGCGAGAGGTCGATCACCACCCCGCCGTCGCAGGTGCCGAAGCCCGGGACGCTGTGGCCGCCGCCTCGGACAGCGAGGTCGAGATCGTTCGACCTCGCGTGCTCGATCGCCGCCATCACGTCCGCCGCGTCGGCGCAGCGCACGATCGCCGCCGGGCGCCGGTCGTGCATCGCGTTGTAGACGACGCGGTGCTGGTCGTAGGTCGGATCGGCGTCCGTCACCACCTCACCGCGGACGGCATCGCAGAGTGCGTCGATCGTGGTTCCCATGTGCACCTCCTGGTGTCGGTGCCGCGCGGCCGGTGCGGCACGAGCGACACTCGTGGAGCGGCCGTTCCGAGACCGTTCCCGCGTCTCAGGCCCGTGACGACATGGCATCCAGCCGGCTGCGAGCGACGTCGGCGTACCACTCGGCGCCCTGGCGTCCGGCGACCGAGAGCGCCTCCTCGAGCGCCCGCTGCGCGCCCACCGCGTCGCCGGCCCGGTGCCGGAGCTCGGCTTCGGTGATCCAGAGCGACGGCTCGATGTAGCGCTGCTCGGAGTCGTCGGCGAAGCGGAGTGCCTCGGCCAGCACGGCGCGCCCCTCGTCGATCGCATCGGTCCGCAGACAGAGCGCAGCAAGCAGCTGCGCCACCCAGGTGTAGTGCAGCGGCTGCACCGAGTCACGCCAGTCGCCGAGGGACCGCCGCAGGAGCTCCGCACCCCGGTGCGGATCGACGTGGGCGTCGCACCAGCCACGGGCCGCCGAGTCGATCGACAGCATGTACGCGAGGTCGCCGTATCGCTCGTGGGACAGTTCCAGCTGCTCCACCGCCCGCGCCGCCCGGTCGATGTCGCCGAGCTCCACGGCCAGCATGAACTGCCACACCAGCACGTACACCTGCGTCCACGGGTGGTCGATCGCCTCGGCGTGGGCGACCGCCTGCGCCATGAGGTGCTCGGCACCCGCCACGTCGCCGCGCCACAGTCGCGTGAGCGACAGGCGCACCAGGCAGATCGCTCGCGGATCCTGGGCGAAGTGCACCACGTGATCGGCGCCACGGGCAGGGTCGTACCGCTCGATCGCCGCCCGGAGGTGCTCCTCGGCGAGCGCATGGTCGCCTCGCCACGAGTGGGTGACGCCGAGCAGGTAGTGCCCCTCGACCGCCACCATCACGTCGTCGCCCGCCAGGTCGAGCAGCTCGGTGGCGTAGGTGAGCGCGCGGTGGAGGTCGCACCGCAGCACGTGCGCCACGCCGAGGCCGCGGATGATGGCCGGGTCGACCGGCACGCGGCAGCGGCGGCGGAGCGCCGCAGCGCGCTCGTACGCCGCGAGCGTCCGCTCCGAGCCCCACCCCGTGAGCTGCACGAGCGCGACGGCCAGCTCGATGTTGACCTCGGCCTCCGTCGCGAACCGCTCCGGTGTGGCAGGCAGCTCCGCCAGGCAGCGCAGAGCCTGCTCGAGGCACTCGACCGCATCGGGCAGCGCCCACAGATCGGCGGCCACGCGCGCCGTTCGCCGGTATGCGTCGGCGGCCGCAGCGTGCAGCCCGGCCGCAGCGCGGTGGCGGGCGATCTCACGGCTGCTCGGCCCGAGGTCGTCACCCGAGAGGCGCTCGAGCGCGTCGGCGATCTCACGGTGGAGCCGTCGCAGGCGCGCTGGTCCGATCGAGCGCAGGAGCACCTCTCGCACCTTGTCGTGTGAGAAGTCGTATCCGGTCCCCTGCTCCCGGATCACGCGGAGCCGCCACAGCTCGTCGAGCGGGTCGACGAGCTCGTCGTCGCTCTGTCCGGTGACCATCGTGATCACCGAGGACTCGAACCCGCGCCCGATCGTCGCGGCGACTTCGGCCACCTGCCGAGCCGCCTGCCCGAGCTGGCCGAGTCGGCTGTCGATCACCGCGCGCACGGTTGCCGGGAGCACCTGGGGACCGGCGCCTGCGTCGGCGAGCGATGCACGTGCCAGCTCCACCACGAAGAGCGGGTTTCCCTCGGTCTCGTCCCACCAGCGCGTCAGGTCCACGTCGTCACCGGCGCACGTGACCTCACGTGCGAGCTCGATGGTGCTCGTGCGGTCGAGCGGCTCGAGGTCGATCTCGACGAGTCCGCCGTCGCGGCGGAGCTCCCCGACGAGTGCGGACGCGCGCTGGTGGAGCTCCAGCTCGACCGATCGGGCGGTCAGCACGACGAGCAGCGGCGACGGCACCGTGGCCAGCCGACCGACGAGCTCGATCGTGTCGTCGTCGCACCACTGCAGATCGTCGAGCACCAACATCGTCGAGGTCGAGGTGGCGAGCGCAGCCACGAGCGCATCGAGGAGCAGGCGCCGTCCGTTCGTCACCGCATCCGGTCCGGCGGCGACGTCGAACGAGTCCGGCACGAGATCGGGTGTCAACCGGGCGACGTGCGATCGCCAGGTCGGTTCGAGCCGAGCGACGCGACCTCGCAGCGGCTCGCTCCGCAGCCACTCCGCGACCGGTCCCCAGGGCGCTCGTGCCGCCGACTCGTACGAGCGCGTGGCCGCGACGACGGCACCTCGGGAGCCGATCATCCGGCTCGCCTCGGCCACGA
>JALOLG010000380.1 GCA_025456105.1 Ilumatobacteraceae bacterium
GCGGCCCTCGCCTGCGTCGCCGTGGTGATGGTGGGGTCGGCCGTGCAGGCCACGATCGGCATCGGCATGGGCATGCTCGCCGCCCCCGTGCTCGCCATGGCCGACCCGGGGTTCGTCCCCGGTGCGATCGTGATCGCCGTCATCCCGCTCGGCGTCAGCGTGGCCGTCCAGGGCCGCCACTCGATCGACCGCCGCGGTGTGGTGCTCGCGCTCATCGGCCGCCTGCCCGGCGTGGTCCTCGGCACCGTCGCGGTGGCGCTGCTCGCGTCGGAGGTGCTGGCCGTCCTCGTCTCGCTGTCGGTGCTGCTCGCGGTGGCCGCGACCGCCACCAGGTTCCGGATCCGCACCACCGGACCGACGCTCGTGACGGCGGGCGTGGCGTCGGGCTTCACGGGCACGGCCACCGGGATCGGCGGCCCACCCATGGCGCTCACGTACCAGCACGCCGACCCCACCACCCTGCGGTCGACGCTCGGCGCGTTCTTCACGATCGGCGCCCTCATGTCGCTGACCGGACTCGTGCTGTCGGGCTCGGTCGGACGCCGGCAGTGGGAGCTCGCCCTGCTCATCCTCCCGGGCGTCGTGCTCGGGGTGCTCGCCGCTCGCCGCTGGGCCGACCGGCTGCGCGGGGAGCGCGTGCGCGTGGCGATCCTGGCGCTCTGCGGGGTGTCGGCGGTCGCGCTGCTGGTCGAGACGCTCGTCTGATCAGCGTCTAGCGTCTCGGCGATCGATGTCGCCCGGCGCCCCCCGGCCGTGTGGCGGGCAGCGCTCGTCGCACTGGCGGTCATGGTCGGATCCGTCGCGCCCGTGCTCGTGCCGGCTCCGGCACGGGCATCCACCGGCGTGACCACGAGGTTCGAACCGGCACCGACGCCGTGCCGCGTGGCCGACACCCGGGAGGGGCGCGGGATCAGGTCGATCGACCCGGCGGTGTTCCGCGTCACGATGACGGGCTCGTGCGGGGTGCCCGCGGATGCCGCTGCCGTGTCGCTGACCGTCACCACCACCCGTTCGACCGCCCCCGGCTTCGTCACCGTCTGGCCCGCCGGCACCCCGCGGCCCACGGTCTCCAACGTCAACCACGGCACACGCGAGGACCGGGCGAACGGGGCGATCGTCGCCCTGGGCGTCGAGGGGGCCGTCGACGTGTACGGGTCGGTCCCCACCGACGTCGTGCTCGACGTGACGGGCTGGTTCATCCCCACGTCGGAGCCCGCCACCGCCGGACGCATGGTGCCGCTCACCCCGACCCGCATCTACGACAGCCGATCGGCCGCCGGCCCGCTGCCGCGTGGTGGCTCGATCACGCTGCCGCTCCCAGCGGGCGTGCCTGCCGATGCGACCGCGCTGGCACTGAACCTCACCACGACAGCGCCCAACCAACCGGGCTTCTTCACGGTCCACCCGGCCGGCACGCCGCGACCGCTCGCGAGCACGCTCAACACCGATCGGCCCGGCCAGACGCGGGCCGCCGGGTCGATCGTGCCCGTCTCGCCGGCAGGCGTCACGATCTACGCCGACGGCGGCGGCCACGTGATCGTCGACGTCACCGGCTACGTGACCGGATCGAGCGCCCCGTCGTCGGTCGACGGGCTGTTCGTGCCGGTCGATCCGTTCCGGCTCGTCGACACCCGCGGCGGCGATCCGGTCTGGCCCGCCGGCACCATCGAGGCCGCACTCCCCGTGACGGGCGTCGCGGCGGTCGCTGCGAACGTGACGATGGTGGAGGCCGGCGCGTGGGGCTTCGTGACCGCCTACCCGGCGCGCACCGGTCTGCCGGTGACGAGCTCGGTCAACGTCTCGGCCGCCGGCGAGACCACGGCGAACCTGGCGGTGATCCCCGTCTCCACCGATGGGATCGCCCTCACGAGTCACGCCACCACTGACGCGCTCGTCGACGTCGCCGGCTGGTTCACCGGGCCCGCCGCGGCGTCCACGCTGCCGCCCGGCGCGAACCTCCGGCCACCGGTGTGCGCGAGCGGGATCGGTGCGGCAGCGCTCACCGAGTTCTTCGACCGCGGCGATCCGTACACGGGAGTCGACTACCAGCGCTCCATCTACCTGCCCGACGGCCGCGTGCTCTGGGTGTTCCAGGACGTCTTCATCCGCAGTCGCGGCCGCGAGGTGTTCGTGCACAACGCCGGCCTGCTGCAGACGGGCGCCTGCTTCCAACCCCTGCACGGCGGCACGTACGCCAACCCCACCGATTGGATCCTGCCCGAGCTCACCACCCGCGAGCGGCGCTGGTTCTGGCCGCTCGGCGGTGAGGTCGGCACCGACGGGCAGGTCAACCTCGTGGTGGCCGAGATGCGCGAGAACGGCACCCGCTACCTCGATCGCACCGAGCCGCTCGGCACCTGGCTCGCGACGATCCGCACGAGCGACCTCGCCGTCACGGGCGCGGCGCCGTGGGCAGCACCGGGCCCCGATCTCACCGGCTGGTCGATCACGTCCGACGCGACCTGGACGTACCTCTACGGGCAGTGCCACCGGCAGTTCGGGTGGACGATGTTCGCCTTCCCGGGCCCACCGGTGTACGCCCACGACCTCGGCTGCTCGGCCACCGTCACGGTGGCACGCGTCCCGCGCGGGCAGCTCACCGCCACGCCCGAGTACTGGGACGGGGCGCGGTGGACGACCGACCGGACGCGTGCTGTCGGTGTGATGCCGACGCTCGGTCGCCTGATCAACCCCAGCCAGGTCGTCTTCGACGGCAGCCGGTTCGTCGCCGTCACCAAGGAGGGCGACTGGTGGGGCACGAAGGTGCTCGTCGACGTCGCACCTGCGGCGCAGGGTCCGTGGCGCACCGTCGCCGAGTACACCTCCATCCCGCTGTGCGCCGACTG
>JALOLG010000381.1 GCA_025456105.1 Ilumatobacteraceae bacterium
CCTCGCTACGGTGCTCATCGTGGCTGTCCCGCTCGTCACCGGCATCGACTGGCAGGGGCCGGCCCTCTGGCTCGTGCTCGCACTCGCGGGTCTGCTGGCCGTGATCGTGGCCACGAGCATCGAGCGCGGCCGGGCCCGGCTCGGTGAGATGGCGCGTCGGCTCGACGAGCTGACGGCGGGGTGGGAGCGGATGCCGCCCCTCGACGGGCACCGGTGGCTGCACTGAGCCGCCTCCGACTCCGGCAGGTGGCGCTCGTCGCCGCCGACCTCGGTGCGGCCGAGCGCGCGATCGAATCCGGGTTCGGTGTCGAGCTGTGCTTCCGCGATCCAGGCGTCGGGGTGTTCGGGCTGCACAACGCGCTGTTCCCGATCGGTGAGCAGCTGCTCGAGGTGGTGAGCCCGGTGGAGCCGGGCACGACGGCCGGCCGCTACCTCGAGCGCCGGGGCGGTGACGGCGGCTACATGGTGATCCTCGAGACCGACGAGCCGCTCGACCGCCTTCGCGGGCGCCTCGCCGAGCTCGGCGTGCGGGTCGTGTTCGAGGCGATCGTGCCCGGGATCACGGGGCTGCACCTCCACCCGCGCGACGTGGGCGGCGCGATCCTGTCGATCGATCGCACCGACCGCTGGGGGGAGTGGCCGTGGGCCGGGCCCGACTGGCGGTCGCACGTGCGCACCGATCTGGTGACGGGCATCGCCGCCGTGCACGTCGGTGCCGTCGACCCGCACGCGATGGCGCAGCGATGGGCGGCCGTGCTCGAGCGGCAGGTGGGCGACGACGGCTCGTCGATCCCGCTCGACGAGGGCGTGATCCGGTTCGTCCAGGTGGATCCGGTGCGCGGGGAGGGCGTCGACGTCATCGAGCTCACCGGTGCCCCGGGCACTGCCGGGTTCGCGACGCGCATCGCCGGCTGCGAGGTGCTGATCCGCCCTCAGTGAGCGGCGGCGAGGTGCTGCTGCACCTTCGAGCGCATGACGTGCTCGGGATGTGCGCCCACCACCGTCTCGACGACGGCGCCGTCGCGGAGGAACAGCAGCATCGGGATGCTGGTCGCCCGGTAGCGCCGGGCGACTGCGGGTGAGCCGTCGACGTTCACCTTCACCACCTTGAGCTCGCCGGCGTGGTCCTTCGAGAGGCGCTCGAGGATCGGGGCGACCATGCGACACGGGCCGCACCACGGTGCCCACAGGTCGACGAGCACGAGCTGCGGCGTCCGCACTGCGGTGTCGAAGCTGCGGTCGTCGGCGTCGACGAGCCACGGCAGGTCTGACTTGCAGCTGGCGCAACGGGGGTGCCCGTCGGCCGCCACCGGCACGCGGTTGCGGGTGCCGCACGACGCACACGTGACGATCGGGGCCGCCATGGGGTCAGGCTACTCCGGTGCCGCGTCACCCTCGAGGTGGTGGGTGATGGCCTCGAACATCCGCATGACCTCGACCGGGAGTGGGAACACGATCGTGGAGTTGCGCTCGACGGCGATCTCCGAGAGCGTCGACAGCGTGCGCAGCTGGAGCGCCGCGGGGTGCGCCTCGAGCGTGACGGCGGCCTTGCCGAGTGCCTCGGCGGCCTCGAGCTCGCCGCGGGCGTGGATGACCTTCGCACGCCGCTCGCGCTCGGACTCGGCCTCACGGGCCATCGCCCGCCGCATCTGCTCGGGCAGCTCGACGTCCTTGATCTCCACCATCGTCACCTCGACGCCCCACGGCTCGGTGGCATCGTCGATCAGGCTGCGGAGGCGGGTGCCGATCTGCTCCCGCTCTCGAAGGAGCGAGTCGAGGTCGACCTGACGGAGGACGGTGAGCAGCGTCACCTGCGACACCTGTGCGGTCGCGAACTGGTAGTCCTGCACCGAGACCACGGCCTTCACGGGATCGTGCACGCGGTAGTAGGTGACACCGTTCACCCGCACGGTCACGTTGTCGGTGGTGACGAGCTCCTGGACCGGGATCTCCAGGGCCACCGTGCGCAGGCCCACCCGCACGAACCGGTCGATCAGGGGGAACGACACGATCAGCCCCGGCCCCTTGGTGCCGCGGAGGTGGCCGAGTCGGAAGAACACCGCCCGCTCGTACTCGTCGATCACGTGCAGCGTGTTCGCCAGGACGATGAGCACGAGGAGCACCACGACACCGATGACGATCAGGGCAACCACCATCTCCCACCTCCGACTCGTGCTCTCCTCCCATCTCCGCGCCGCGGGCGGAGTCGGTCAAGGGGCGGAGGTCCCGCCGGCGGTCGGGTGCGTCACAGCTCGGTGGCGACGCTGAGCACTGCGTCGGCGTGGCGGCCGGCGTCGGCCTGGTCGAGGGTGGGGCCGAGCTCGACGGTGAAGCCGATGCCCTCGGGCGCGGCGACGACCCGCGACCACTGCGATGCGGTCCCGGTGTACGTGCCACCGGTGACCTCGATCAACGGCAGGCCGGTGAGGCCGGCGTAGCGGGCGCGGATCTCGCCGTCGCGTCCCCTGCCAGGGGTGATCCGGAACAGGTCCTGGTGGTACCAGAGGGTGAGGTCGGGTTCGACGAGCTCGGCGAGCCGCAGCATCGCCTGGGTCTCGGGCTCGCTCGCCGCGGCGGGCCCCGCGTACTGCCAGTCGCCGGGCTGGGCGATCGGCCCCCACCGCTCGGGGAAGTTCCGGTTGAGGTCGACGCCGTTCGCGTTGTGGCGGATCTGGTCGGCCTGGCCGTCGGGGTTCATCGTCGGCACGAGCCACAGCTCGACGCCCTCGGGCACGGGTCGGGCGCGCAGCTCGTCGACGATCGCGGCGCCGGCGTCCTCGTCGCCGTGGATCACGCCCACCACGAGCACGGCCGTGCCGCCCGGCGACCCGCGGCGG
>JALOLG010000382.1 GCA_025456105.1 Ilumatobacteraceae bacterium
AGGAACGCCGACTCGAACGCCTCCCGGAGGGCGCTGATGGCGTCGGTGAACACGTGGTCGAGCATGTGCCCGTGAGGCTACTGACCGCCTGCGAGACTCGGCCCATGAGCCTCGTGGTCACCGAGATCGCCGACGGAGTCGGCACCCTCACCCTCAACAACCCGGAGGGCCGCAACACCCTCACCGCACCGATGGTCGCCGAGATCGTGGCAGCGATGGACGCGTTCGAGTCCGACGACGGCGTCGGGGCCGTCGTGGTCACCGGCGCCGGTCCGGCGTTCTGCGCCGGTGCCGATCTCGGCAACCTGGCCGAGGCCGACGGCACGAGCCTCGGTCGCATCTACGAGGGGTTCTTGCGCATCGCCCGCAGCCCGCTCCCGACGGTGGCCGCCGTGAACGGTGCCGCCGTCGGTGCCGGCATGAACCTCGCGCTCGGGTGCGACGTGCGCATCGCCGCGGCTCGCGCCCGGTTCGACACGCGCTTCCTGCAGCTCGGCATCCACCCCGGCGGCGGTCACACGTGGATGCTGCGCCGCCTGGCCGGGCCGCAGACGGCCATGGCCACCGTGGTGTTCGGGGAGGTGCTCGACGGCGCCGAGGCCGAGCGCGTCGGGGTCGTGTGGCGCTGCGTCCCCGACGACGAGCTGGCCGCGGCCGCCCACGCGCTCGCGGCCCGGGCAGCCGCCGTCCCACGTGAGCTCGTGATCACCGCGAAGCGCACGATCGCCGACATGGCCGACGTCGCCGACCACCCTGCCGCGGTGGCCCGCGAGCTCGAGCCCCAGCTCTGGAGCACCCGTCAGCCGTGGTTCGCCGAGCGGCTCGCGGCCATGCAGGCCCGCATCTCGGGCCGATCGTCCTGAGCACCTGCAGGGCCGTTCGGCGCCGCGGCCGGGACGTTCGGCCCGTCGCCTGCGCGGGTGCCCGTGGAGTAGGTTCAGGCCACGGGGAGCCACCTACCAGCCCCCCACCAACACCCACCAGGAGGTAGCCCGATGAGCCAGCGTCACCGCACGACCGACGTGCCGTTGCCGCCGAAGCAGGAGGTCCGAGCCCACGCCCACGGCGAGCGCCACCGGATCAACATCGAGCTCCACAACATCGCCACCGAGGTCAGCTCCGGCCTCGATCCGCACGACGTCGAGGAGCCGGGCGCCGCATGGAAGCCCGAGCACCACCACGACGCCGAGGTCGCGAAGGCGCGTGTCTCGAACCGCAAGCGCAACCGGCGCCACTGGAAGACCAAGGAGTGGAAGCGCCGCACCCTGCTCCGGCGCAAGCGTGCCGAGGCGTTCCGCGAGGTGGGCGAGGCCTGACGGCCGTCACCACCAGCGCGCGGCGAGCTCGTCGCGGCGCTGCTCGTACTCCTCGGCGGTGATCGCGTAGCGGAGGTGGTCCTCCCAGACCCCGTCGATCTCGAGGAAGCGCTCGGCGAGCCCCTCGCACCTGATCCGCAGCACCTCCATCACGCGGCGGCTGTTCGCGTTGCGCGGCACGATGCAGATCTCGAGCCGGTGCAGGTGCAGCTGCTCGAACGAGAACCGGGCCACCACGGCCACCGCCTCGGCCACGTAGCGGTGGCCGGCTCGGGCCTCGTCGATCCAGTAGCCGATGGTCGCGGACTGCAGCGCGCCGCGGACGACGTTGTTGAGGTTGACCTCGCCCGCGAGCTGCTGCTCGACGAAGATCCCGAACGGGTACGCCTGGTCGGCCGCCCGGTCGCGGTCGCGGGCCGTGCAGCGGGCGGTGAACGCCGACCGGTCGGTGGTGGGATCCGGGTGGGCCGGATGGCGGCGCGGCTCCCATCGGGTGAGCCACCCGTGGTTGCGACGGCGCACCTCGCTCCACTGGTCGAAGTCGCCGGGCACCAGCGGGCGCAGCACGATCCGCCGGCCGTACAGGCGCAGCGGTGCGGCGGGCCGGCCGATCGCGGAGGGGTGGCGCACGCTCACGGCGCGATCGTGACGCTGGTGAGGTGGAGCCGTCGCATCGTGGCCACCACCACGCACGACGCCGCCACCACGGCGTCGACCTGATCGGGGGCCAGGCCGGGGTTGTGCCGCCGGTCCGCCCGGCACTCGGTGGCGACGGTGCGGAACACGTCCTCGGCGGCGTCGCGCACGAGCTCGACGGGCCACGCCGGCTCGTCGACACCCACCTCGACGCAGGCGACCTGCGCGACGGCGCCGCCGCGCAGGTGCACCGCAGGCGGCGCGTCGCGCAGCTCGGGGTGGGCGATGAGCACGTCGTCGAGGTGGTCGGCGACGGCGCCGATGGCGTTGGTGAGATCGGCGGGCGCCGGCGGGTCGCCGGGCGCCAGCAGCTCGCCGAGCCGGACCGTGCCGAGCGGGATCCGCTCCGACCACACCCCGGCCATCGACAGCTCGATCAGGTCGTCGCGCACCTGCACCACGAGGCCGGTGGTGGCGGACCGCGTCGCGCCCGCCAGCTGCGATGCGACCCACCGGCCGACCGGATCGTCGCCACCGGCGAGGTGCCAGGCGTAGTGCGCGTGCAGGCACTTGACGCCCGTGCGGGTGCCGCCGACGCCCCCGGCGGGTGCCGGGCCGTCCCAGTCGGCGGGGAGCGCGGCGTCGCGCTCGGCGGCGTAGCGGTGATGGGCCTCGGCCAGGGCGTCGGGGTCGACGGCGGCCTCGGCGGCGCGAACCCCGCCGGCGGCCTCGAGCCGCGCGACGGCGTGCACCTCGTCGGGTCCGACGAGCCAGAAGCGCGTGGGCATGGGCGTGCCGTCGTCGAGCAGCGGGGCGTTGCGGATCACGACCGGCCGCCCGCCGTCGTCGCGCACCACGACCTCGAACGC
>JALOLG010000383.1 GCA_025456105.1 Ilumatobacteraceae bacterium
GGTCGGGACGGTGCCGTCGATGTTCACGGTGAGCGACTGCTGCGTGGACGGGTTCCCCGCCTCGTCGTAGGCCGTGGCCGTGATCGTGGCCGAGGCGGTCAGGTTCAGGGTCGTCGACTCCCCGGCGAACGAGGCGGGCGCACCGTTCACCGAGTAGTCGATCCGGTCGACCCCGGAGCCGTTCACGTCACTGGCAGCGAGGGTGACGACCACCGGTGGCTGCACGAACCCGCCAGGGACGGCCGGGGCCTTGTCGGCGGTGACGCTCAACGTCGGCGCAACGGTGTCGATGCGCACCTCGACGGTGACCGACGAGGCATTCGCCACGTTGTCGGTCGAGGTCACGGTCAGCCGGTTCAGCCCCTCCGTCGACAGCGTCAGCACGCCGTCGGTGATCGTCGGCGCCGGCGACACGGGCTGACAGGTCGCACCGGACACCACGCACACGCTGGCGGTGGTGGATGCGACCCCTGACCCACTGCCATCGTCGGCTGCGATCGTCACCTCGACGGGCTGGTTGGACAGCAGGGTGGCGGGCGTCACCGCGAGCGACGGTGCGTCGGGGTCGAGGATGAAGAAGCGGTAGGCGCGCTCGCCCGACGGCAGCTCGCCGAAGAGGATGTGCGCCCCACGGTCGGCCACGACCGTTCCGCTGGTCTCGTACCCGGTGTCGTCGGGATCGGCACCGTGGACGACGGCGATGCCGGTCGAGGCCGAGTAGTCGATCAGTCGACCCGAGTCGATCGAGAAGACCGCGTCCTGCACCTCGACGCCGTCGAACTGGAGCTCGAACAGCGCCGGGCTGGCGAAGAAGCTGTCGAACTGCCCGGCCGGAACGCCCGTGTAGGCGAAGCCGAGTCCGTCGTCGCCATCGTCGTCGGAGGCGAGGAAGTTCTCGATCTTGTTGCTGGTCACACCGACGTTGCCGGCGGCATCGACCACCTGGACGAAGAACTCGACGTCGAAGATGGCGGGATCCTCCGCGAGTGCCGCCGAGCCGAACCAGGAGTCGACCCCGTCAGCGGTGGAGCGGTTGGCGAGCTCGACGGACCGCCACACCGAGGGCACTCCGCTCTGCACACCGTCGGTCTCGCGGAACACCACCACCACACGGGTCGCGTCGGCGTCGGTGTCGATCTCGAAGCGAACTCCGGGTCGGCCCGTGGCGGCGACGCTCGCCGTCGTGAAGCCCTCGACCTCGACGAAGCCGGGGGCGACGTCGTCACGGGGAGCACCCGAGCCGGCGTACGGCAGGAGCTCGCCGGCGACGTCGGTGAAGAGCCGCTGGACCTGCGCCCCACCGGCGGCCTGGAACTGGCCGGCGGCCACGAGCAGGCGCTGGTCATCGATCGGCCCGGACACCCGCTGCAGCGTGGAGGGGAACGACGCGTCCTGTGACTCGACGAGCCCCTCGATCTCGCTGCTGTCCTTGATGGGCGTCGAGTAGCGCACGTCGAACGGCTCGTACTCGATCGAGGTGAGCCCGGTGATCAGGAAGCCCTGGTAGCCACCGGCTCGCGGCGGGATCGGCACGTCGACCAATGGCTGGATCGGGCGGTAGGGCGCCGCGACCGTGCTCCCGTCGACGGTGTAGTAGTCGCCGTCGTCGGTCTCGACGAGATCGAGCGCCGCCGGGCCGCGCTCGCCGAGCTCGAGCTCGATCGTGACCGGGACGCGATCGCCGCTCAGCGGATCCCCGAACGTCACGGGGCCAGCCGGGGTCGACGCCGACGCGATCAGCGACTCGGCCGTGCGGACGACCGAATCGATGAGCTCGTCGGTCGAGCCCGTGGTGGGCTCGCCGATGGTGTACATCGGCAGGCCGTAGTAGGTGAACGACTGCATCACCTTCTCGTCGTACGGCGTGAGCACGAGCGTGGAGGCCAGGTAGTCGGTCTTGGTGCGCTGGAGCGCCTCGCCGAGCGACGCCGGTGCCCCCGGCTCCTCGTTGACCATCTGCGCGAGGTACTCCGCGTAGATCGCGGCCAGGCGCTCGGAGTAGGCGACGATCTCGGTGTCGCCGTAGCCGTAGGTCGTGTGGCCGATGAACGGGTTGTCGCCCTGGGCGAACGTCTCGGCCCAGTCCGCCGCTGCGAAGCCGAGCTGCACGTCGGAGACGCTGAGCCCGGCGTGGCAACCCATCGTGAAGACCACCGTGGTGTCGAGGCCCGCGACCTCAGTCGCGTCGACGAGCTGATCGGCGGTGTAGTAGCCGGCGGCGTCGGCGGCAGCCGGGAGCAGCGACTCGAAGTCGAAGTGGGCGTTCGGCGACAGCACGTCGTAGGGCCCCGCGCCGATCAGCCCCAAGAAGTCGAGATCGTTCCATGCATCGCTGATGAGCCGCGACGTGGCGAGCGCACCGTCGAGCCCGTCGGCGACCGCCTGGGCGCCGTCGGTCAGGAAGTCGTAGCCGGTGACGGCTGCCGTCGGCAGGGTGGCCGGGTCGATCAGGCCGTCGTAGGTCTGGAAGTTGTCGAGCTGCTGGATGATCTGCCACGGCTCCTCGACCAGACGGCCGATGCTGCGCTCGGGCACGTAGAGCTCGTGGTCGCCGTTGAGCACCGAGATGCCGGCCGGCGTGGCGTACGGGTCGTCGGAGAGCAGGTAGCCGCTGCCGAGGGCGGCCGCCACCTCGTTGCTCTCACCGTTCCCGGTGAGCACGTCGCGGGCGAAGGTCGACTCGTTGGAGTACACGGTGAGGTCGGGCACCGCAGCCATGGGCACCACGCCGTCACCGCCGACGATCACGATGTGGTCGACGTCGCCCCCGTCCGCCGCGATCGCAGCGACCTCGCGGTCGAGCG
>JALOLG010000384.1 GCA_025456105.1 Ilumatobacteraceae bacterium
CACGCCCTACGTGTACCTCGACGGCGTGCTGGAGCCGCCCGCACCGGGCGGGTCGGCCAGCGGTGAGACGTTCGTGGCCTCGGACGTGGCGTTCGACCCCGAGACGGTGCTCGACCAGGTCGCGGCCGAGCTGCCCGACTCGACGGTGGCCCAGTTCGTGGTGCTCGGGGGCGCGGGGGACGCCGTGCAGTACGAGGCCGACGTCGTGAGCGCGCAGGGTGGCTCGCTGCGGGTGGTCCTCGGCCCCGACGGCGCCGTGCTGGCCGTCGACCCGGGGTGATGCCCGGGGGCTGTCGCACCCGCTTGGTACCGTGATCGGTGCGATGGCCAGCAAGGGCACGAAGTCCACCCCGCCGCGGCGCCCGGCCTCCAGCAACGGGCGCCCGAGCTCCGGTCCCTCGGCGCGCGCCCGCGCGCAGCGCGAGCTCGCCGAGGCGGTCGAGGGGCGGAGCCACGAGTTCGCGGGCGTGGCGCTCATCGTCGTCGGTGGGCTCCTCGCCCTCGCGATCTACTTCGACATCGCCGGACCGGTCGGCAGCGCCGTGGAGACCGTCATCGCCCACGTGGTCGGTGTCGGGCGCTACCTCGTGCCCGTCGTGATGCTGGCCGGCGGGGTCGCCCTCATCAAGGAGGGCACGTCGTCGAGCCCGTTCCGGTTGGCCGTCGGCTGGGGAGCGACGTTCCTCGCGGTCCTCGGCATCGCCGACATCCTGAACGAACCCGAGGGCTGGGACGACATCGACGAGGCGGGCGGCGTCGTGGGTCGCGTCGTGGGCGGTGGCCTCTCGTCGCTGCTCGGCGACGCCGGTGCGGCGCTGCTGCTCGTGGGCGTCGCGTTCTTCGGGCTGCTGCTCGTCACCCGCACGTCGCTGCGCACGTTCGCCTCCCGGACGGGCAGCGGCGCCGTGGCGGTCGCGGCGCCCCTCGGCCGTGCCACGCGCAAGGTGCTCTCGGACCTCTCGACGCTGAGCAGCGAGCGCGAACCTGCGCCGGTCGACCCGGGTCTCGCCCGGACGGCCGGAGGCGCGCCGTCGCTCTACGACGTGGCCGACGAGGACGATCCGATCTGGCAGCCACCGGCTCCGTCGAAGAAGCGGAGCACCAAGGCTGCCACGCCGGCGGCGCCATCGCCTGCGCCGCCGCCGGGCGACGGCACCAAGGTCGGCGATTGGCTGCTGCCGCCGCTGTCGCTGCTGGCCCGCACCGGTGCCCAGACCATCGACCACGCCGCGATCGAAGCGCGCGGACGGATCCTGCAGGAGTCGCTCGAGTCGCACGGGGTGGAGACCACGCTCGTCGGCATGACCGTGGGTCCCACGGTCACCCGCTACGAGCTCGAGCTCGGCGTGGGCGTGAAGGTCGCCCGCGTCACCAACCTCCAGAAGGACATCGCGTACGCGCTCGCCGCCATCGACGTGCGCATCCTCGCCCCCATCCCCGGCCGCTCGGCGATCGGCGTGGAGGTGCCCAACCACCAGCGCCAGCTGGTGTCGCTCGGTGACCTGCTCACCTCGAAGGAAGCGGCCGAGGCCACGCATCCACTCGACGTCGCGATCGGCAAGGACATCGCCGGGCGGTCGGTGTTCCTCGACCTGGCCACCACGCCGCACCTGCTCATCGCCGGCGCCACGGGTGCGGGCAAGTCGAGCGGCATCAACTGCATCATCACGTCGCTGCTCATGCGCACCACCCCCGACCAGGTGCGCCTCATCCTGATCGACCCGAAGCAGGTCGAGATGGGCCAGTACCAGCGGCTGCCGCACCTGCTCACCCAGCCCGTCACCAACCCCAAGAAGGCGGCGAACGCGCTCGGCTGGGCCGTGAAGGAGATGGAGCGCCGCTACGACCTGCTCTCCGAGGTCGGCTTCCGCGACATCAGCGGCTACAACGCCGCGTTCGACCGCGGCGAGCTGGTGCCAGAGCCGGGCTCCACCGTGCAGTACGAGCGGCTGCCGTACATCGTCGTGGTGGTCGACGAGCTCAACGACCTCATGATGGTCGCCGCCCGCGACGTCGAGGACTCGATCACCCGCATCGCGCAGAAGGCGCGCGCCGTCGGCGTGCACCTCATCGTCGCCACCCAGCGGCCGTCGGTCAACGTGATCACCGGCGTCATCAAGGCCAACATCCCGGCGCGCATGGCGTTCTCGGTGTCGAGCCTCATGGACTCCCGGGTCATCCTCGACCAGCCGGGTGCCGAGAAGCTCGTGGGCAAGGGCGACATGCTGCTGCTGTCGGGGTCGTCGGTCGCGCAGCGCATCCAGGGCTCGTGGGTGAGCGAGGACGAGGTGCGCAAGGTGGTCGCCCACTGGCGCCGCCAGGCGCCCGACGTCGTGTACACGTCCGACGTCGAGGCGGCACCCGGTGAGCCCGTCGACGACGTGGTCACCGCGGGCGGCGGTGGGTTCGGTGGCGACGAGGACGACGAAGATGCCGCGATGCTCCGCCAGGCCATGGAGCTCGTGGTGCGCAGCCAGCTCGGCTCCACCTCGATGCTGCAGCGCAAGCTCAAGGTGGGGTTCGCCCGTGCCGGACGCATCATGGACCTGCTCGAGCAGCGTGGCGTGGTGGGGCCGAGCGAGGGCTCCAAGGCGCGCGAGGTGCTCATGACGGTGGAGGAGTTCGAGCTGCTCCAGCAGTCCGAGGGCCGGTGACCACCTCCGGGTTTGCCATCATCGGGACATGAGCGAGCTCCACACGATCACCGACGGCCTGCGGTTCCCCGAGGGACCCATCGCGATGCCCGACGGCACGGTCGTGCTGGTGGAGATGTTCGGACCGCGGCTCACCCGGGTGCAC
>JALOLG010000036.1 GCA_025456105.1 Ilumatobacteraceae bacterium
CGTGTCGAAGGCCGAGGGATGCACGATCGAGCTCGACGACGTCGAGCCGTCGCCGTTCGCGCTCGATTGGTCGGCCAGGTGGGACAAGGACCCGCGCGTCGTCGAGGTGGTGCTGCGCGAGTCGGTGCGCGTCGTGCGTCAGATCGGGCCGGTGCTCATCACCGAGACCCGTCACGGGTTCGTGTGCGCGAACTCCGGTGTCGACCAGTCGTCGAGCGGTGCCCACGGGCGCGTCGTGGTGCTCCCGCCAGACCCCGACGCCTCGGCACGGGCGATGCGCAACCGCTTCGCCGAGCTGGGCGTCGACGTCGCGGTGATCGTGTCCGACACGTTCGGCCGGGCGTGGCGCGAGGGCCAGACCGACATCGCGATCGGCATCGCCGGGATGAGCCCCATGCTCAGCTACATCGGCCAGGTCGACCCGCACGGGCACGAGTTCCGGGTGCAGGAGCTGTGCACGGCCGACGAGCTCGCCGGTGCGGCCGAGCTGGTGAAGGGCAACACCAGCCGGGTGCCGGTCGCGGTGGTCCGGGGGTTCGAGTGGACCCGTGACGATGCGGCGACGATCGCCCCCGTGCTCCGTGACAGCTCGCGTGACCTGTTCCGCTGAGCGATGGTACGATGGCATCCATGATGGTAGCCATCGATCGGGCGGGTCGGGTCGTCATCCCGAAAGAGGTGCGCGACCGGCTCTCGATCGATGCCGACACCGAGCTGGAGGTCACCGTCGACGGTGACGGGATCCGGCTCACCCCTCGTCGAGCGCGGGGTCGGGTGGTGGTCGACGACGACGGCTGGCCGGTGATCGAGCGCGTGCCGGGGGTGACGATCACCGACGCCGACGTCCAGCGGTGGCGCGATGCCGACCAGCGCTGACGGCTGGGCGGTCGACACGAGCGTCGCCGTCGCGGCACTCGACGCCGGGCACGCGGCCCACGGTGCGTGCGCTGCGGTGGTCCGGTCCCGTCGTCCTGCGCTCGCCGGGCACGCGGTGTGGGAGACGTTCTCGGTGCTCACCCGGATGCCGGGTCAGCTGGCGGTCGATGCCCCCACCGCGGCCGCCGTGATCGCGCGGACGTTCCCCACCGTCACCTGGCTCGCTCCCGACGACGCCGATGCGCTCCTCGGGCGGCTGCAGACGATCGGCATCGTCGGCGGCGCCGTGTACGACGCGCTCGTGGGCGAGGCGGCGCGCTCGAACGGGTGCCGCCTGCTCACCCGTGATCTGCGGGCCCGACGCACCTACGACCTGCTCGGCGTCGAGCACGAGCTCGTCGACGCCTGACGGTCCGTCACGCCAGCGGGTCGGGGCGACCGACGGCTCGGGTGACGGCCTGCCACGCGAGGTCGATCTGGGCGGGGGAGAGGTCGGCGCCCTCGTGCCGGGCGAGCCAGGCCGCGAGCTGGTGGCCGTCGACCGCGACGGCGCCGTACGCGGTGTCGACGCTCGCAGGTCGCTCGGCCGGGCGGTCCCAGTGGACGGTCACGAGCGCGAGCGACTCGAGCCGGTAGGGGCGCAAGACGTCGTCGAGCGGGCCGCGGGCGACGGCGGCGGCCGCGGTGGTGGCGGCGTCGGCCGGATCGACGGGCGAGGGCTCGGGCATCGGTGACATCGAGGTGCGCACGGCCAGCACGCCGGGCGGGCCGATCACCACCTGGTCGAGATCGCCGAGCTGCCCCGGGGCGATCTCGAGCACGGTGCGCCACCCGGGAAGCCGGGCGGCGTGCAGCGCGTTGCTCGTGAGCCGTGCACCGGGGATGGGTGCCGGCTCGATGCCGCCCTCGAGGTCCTTCATCCGTCGCCGGGCGTACATGAGCACGAGTGGCACGACGATCAGCAGCACGAGCAGCGGCACGATGATGCCGGGACCGATCGACACAGCGGTGAGCTCTCCTCGCACGACCACCATCCTGCCCGTCAGGATGGTGCCATGCGTGGAACCGGCCCTCGTCTCCCCGTCCGCCCCGTCGACGACGACCCCCGACTCGCCGAGCTGTACGCGAAGGGGCTGACCGGCCCGGACGGGTCGGTGCTCAACATCTTCGGCACGCTCGCCCACCACCCCGACCTGCTCCGACGCTGGCTCGTGTTCGCGAGCCACGTGCTCTCGAAGAGCACGCTGCCAGCGCGCGAGCGCGAGCTGCTGATCCTGCGCACCGGCTGGCGATGCCGGAGCCGCTACGAGTTCGGCCAGCACGTGGTGATCGGCCGCGAGGCGGGCCTCACCGACGACGAGATCGACGCCGTGACCGCCGGGCCCGAGCACCCGTCGTGGTCCGACGCCGATCGCACGCTGCTGCTCGCGGCCGACGAGCTGCACGACCACAGCGCGATCGGCGACCTCACGTGGGCCGCGCTGACCGAGGACTGGTCGACCGAGCAGGTGCTCGACCTCATCGCCACGGTGGGCAACTACCACCTGGTGGCGATGTTCCTGAACAGCACCCGGGTGGAGCTCGACGCCGGGGTCCCCGACGTGGCGATGCCCGCTCCGGGGGATCCGACGGCAGACTGACCCGATGCGCTGGCCGTCGCTCCGGTCCCGGGGCCGCCGTCGCGTGCCGGCCACCTTCCCCGACGCCTGGCGACGGCTGCTCCGGCGCGAGCTGCCGTGGTGGGCCACCTACGGCCCCGCCGAGCGGGCTCGGCTCGAGGCGCTCGTGCTGGCCTTCGTGCGACGCACCCGATTCGAGGCGTCGAGGGGCTTCGCCGTCGACCCGGCCATGGAGGTGCTGATCGCGGCGCAGGCGTGCGTGCTGCTCGTCGGGCTCGAGCTCGACGAGTTCCCCGAGACGCGCACCGTCATCGTGCACCCGACGACGGTGGTGCTCCGCGGGCGCCGGTCGGCCGGTGGGAGGCTCGAGACCTCCGCACCGCTGCTCCTCGGCGGCCAGGCCCACTACCGAGGCCCGGTGCTGCTCTCGTGGAGCCAGGTGCGACGCGACCTCCGGTTCCCCCAGCGCGGTCAGAACGTCGTCATGCACGAGTTCGCCCACCACCTCGACATGCTCGACGGCGTCGTCGACGGCACGCCGCCCATCGACGACCCGGTCGCCCACGAGCGGTGGGTGCGCGTGTGCACGGCCGCCTACGAGCGGGTGGCTGCCGGCGAGGAGTCGCCGCTGCGGTCGTACGCCTCGGTGGGTCCGGGCGAGTTCTTCGCCGTCGCCACCGAGGCGTTCTTCTGCACCCCGAGCGAGCTCCGAGCGGGCGAGCCGGCGCTCTACGAGGAGCTGGTGGCCTTCTACGGGCAGGACCCGGCATCCCGGCAGCTGGCCTGCACGGCCTGATCACCGCCGTGCCGGGCCGGAATAGCCGCGGCGGCGAGCTCGTTGCACTGGGCAACGATTCGGCGCCCTACGATCCACGGACCCCCGAGGAGGAACCATGAGCGACCTGACGATCGACATCGGCATCGACGAGGCCGACCGGCTCGAGATCGCCGACGGGCTCTCCAGGCTGCTGGCCGACACGTACACGCTGTACCTGAAGACGCACAACTACCACTGGAACGTGACCGGACCGATGTTCCAGACCCTCCACCTGATGTTCGAGACGCACTACAACGAGCTGGCCCTCGCGGTGGACCTGATCGCAGAGCGGATCCGGTCGCTCGGCGCGCCCGCACCCGGCTCGTACCGCGAGTTCGCCGAGCTGTCGACCATCACCGAGGACGACGATCGACCCGACGCCACCGAGATGATCCGTCGGCTGGTGAAGGCGCACGAGGCCGTGGCACGCACGGCTCGCTCGGTGTTCCCGGTCGTCGAGCGGGCCAGCGACGAGCCCACGGCCGACCTGCTCACGCAGCGCCTCCAGGTGCACGAGAAGACGGCCTGGATGCTCCGCAGCCTCCTGGCTTGATCGTGCTGGCCTGATCCCGTGCCGCGGATCCAAGACGTCCCGTTCGCCGAGCTGCTCGCACTCGAGCCCCACGGCCCCGACACCTACGTCGGGGTCGCGGCGCAGTACCCGTGGGGTGCTCGCCTGTTCGGCGGCCAGGTGATCGCCCAGGGGCTGCGGGCTGCGGCCGCGACCGTGGTCGACGAGCGCCCGGTCCACTCGCTGCACGCCTACTTCATCCGACCGGGCACGCACACCGAGCCGGTCCGCTACGAGGTCGAGCGGCTGCGCGACGGACGCAGCTTCTCGACCCGTCAGGTCGTGGCGCGCCAGTCGTCCGGAGCGATCCTCGTGCTGTCGGCGTCGTTCCAGACCCACGAGGACGAGGCCGACGTGCAGCTGGTGTCGCTGCCGCCCGGCTTGCCGGCACCCGACGACCCCTCGCTCGTCGACCAGAGCTGGGGGCGTCTGCTCGACCGGCGCGCCACCCGACCGGGTGACGAGCCCCAGGGATACTGGATCCGTCTGCTCGCCGAGATCGGCGATGATCCGGTGATGCAGTCGTGCGGTCTCGCCTTCATGTCCGACGCGGCGCCGTCTCGCGCGGCTCGGATCCCCCACCCCGATCTGGTCGGTGACGCGTCCGACCGCGGTCGCTTCCAGGGCGCGAGCCTCGATCACTCGATGTGGTTCCACCGGCCGTGTCGCGTCGAGGAGTGGCACTGGTTCGAGACGCGGTCGCACGGCCTCTCGGGCGCCCGCGGGACCGTCACCGGCGACGTCGTGTCGGCCAGCGGGATCCAGGTGGCCACGATCGCCCAGCAGGTGCTGATCCGCCGGCTCCGCGACGGATCCGGCGCGTGACCGAGCAGCTCGCCGCACACGACACCGACGCGCCCGACCGGCCGTCGGGCTCGGTGATCCGCTTCGGCCTGCTCCTCGGTGTGCTGGCGATGGGGTACGGCGTGCTGTTCGCCATGCTCGACGAGTTCCGCGACGAGTACGGCATCGCGGAGGGCCGGCTCGGGTTCGTCATCGGGGTCGGCTTCCTCACGAGCTTCGTCGCGCAGATCCTCATCGCGCCGCTCGCCGACCGTGGCCACGCGAGGCGCCTCGTGGTGCTCGGCGTCGCGATGAACGCCGTCGGCCTCCTGCTGATGGCCACGGCCACGACGTTCGTCCCGCTCCTGCTCGGGCGCGTGGTGGCCGGCCTCGGGGTGGGCACGGCGTACCCGGCGATCCGGCGGATCGTCATCTTGCGCGACCCCGAGCACCTGGGCCACAACCTCGGCACGCTGCTCGCATGGGACGTCGCCGGCTTCGCGGCCGGGCCGGCCCTGGCCGCCGTGCTGATCGGTCCGTTCGGCGTGTCGGCACCCTTCCTCGTGGTGGCGGGCGCCGCCGTGCTGGCCGCCGCCTCGGTGGTCCGCGTGCGCGTCGACGAGTCCGTCCCGGCTCCGGGCACCCCGCGGCTGGCGGTCGACCTCCTGCGGATCCGACCGTTCGCCGGCGCCGTCGTGCTCGGCTGCGCCGTGTTCATGATGATCGGCGCGTTCGATGCGCTCTGGTCGCTGGTGATGAGCGATCTCGACGCCGCAGAGTGGATCGCCAACCTCGGCATCACGCTGTTCGCGCTCCCGCTGATCTTCCTCGGATCGCTCGGGGGTCGGCTGGCGCAGCGGATCGGCCCGTTCCGCTTCGCCACGTTGGGTCTCGTGGGCGGAGCCGGCTTCATGTTCCTCTACGGGGTGCTCCCCGGCGCAGGGTGGCTGTTCGCCGTGGTGATGGTGCACTCGATCAACGACGCGCTCACGGTGTCGAGCACGGGCGTGGCGGTCGGCATGTCGGTCGACCCGTCGCGCCAGGCCGGCGCGCAGGGCGTGCTCGGTGGGCTCCAGACCCTCACGGCGGGGATGACGGCCATCTGGACGGGAGCGCTCTACGAGGCGGCCGGCCGCACGGTCGCCTACACGGTGTGCGCCGTCGGCATGCTCACGCTGGTGGCGATCGGCGTGTGGCTCGCCGGGCCTGCCTGGCGACTCAGTGGGGCGCGGGGATGACGGCCACGTTGGTGGCGGCGTGCACCACCACCTGGGTGCTCACCGAACCCAGGAACATCCGGCGCAGCGCACCGAGGCCTCGGCGGCCCACCACCACCAGATCGGCGCCCACCGCCGCGTCGATCAGGCTCCACGACGCGCCGCCCTGGGCGGCGATGGCGTTGACGGCGCGCAGCGGGTGCGCGGCCCGCACCTCGGCGCCGGTGCGCTCCACGAACTGACGCGCCGACTCCTCGAACTGGTCGAGGTCGATCACGGTGTTCATGGTGGGTGGAGCCATCACCGGCACGTTCCAGGCGTGCACGATGTCGAGCACCGCATCGCGAGCGGTGGCGGCGCCGACGGCCCACTCGAGGGCGGCTCGCGACGGGTCGGACCCGTCGACCCCGACCACCACGCGCCCCTCCCCGTCGGGCGCGTCGACGTGGTCGGGGCGGACCACCACGAGCGGGCAGACCGCCTCGTGGGCGCAGCGCTGGCTCACCGATCCGAGCAGGAGGCCCTTGAAGCCTCCGAGCCCGCGTGCACCGACCACGAGCAGGTCGACGGTCTCGGACGCGTGCACGAGGGCGGCGGCGGGGTGGTCGGCGACGGCCCGCAGCTCGACCCGGCGGGCGGCGTCCTCGCCGAGCACGGCGACGATGTCGGCCTCGAGGGCCGCCTCCACGTCGTCGACGGTGTAGGGGGCGTCGAAGCCGCTCGAGATCGGGTGCGCCGTCTGATCGAGGAACGACCAGCCGCGCAGCGCGATCAGCTCGGTGCTTCGCCGCTCCGCCTCGCGTGCCGCCCAGCGCAGCGCAGCCGCGCCGCCCTCGGATCCGTCGACTCCCACCACGATCATGGCGCCATGGTGGCAGCCGGTCCTCGGCGGCACCAGGGGCATTCGTCATGATCTCGTCGCGCCGACCCGGTTCAGATCCCGACCTGCGGTGCCGATGAGGTGCCCGATGACCATCGCGCCCGACCACGCCCGCGGGTCCGTCGACCGCGATCCGGCGGCGGTGCTGTCGGCGCTGCCCGATCCGGTGCTGGTGGTCGACGAGTCGGCGTGCGTGCGCTTCGCCAACCGGGCGGCCGAGGAGGTGCTCGGGTACTCGCTCGACGACTGGATCGGGCGGTCGATGCTCGAGCTCGTGCATCCCGACGACATCCCGGTGGTGCTGTCCTCGATGGGCACCGTGCAGGGCAAGCGGGCCGGCACGCCCATCGAGGTGCGCGTGCGCGAGGCGGCCGGCTCGTGGAAGTGGCTCGAGGTCGTCGGCGGTGATCGCAGCGAGCACGCCGGGGTCCACGGGCTCGTGATCGTGGCCCGCGACATCACCGACCGGCGCATCTGGGAGGTGGCGCGCGGCGACGTCGAGCGGTTCCAGCAGGTGGTCCAGCACGCGTCGTCGATCACGCTGCTGCTCGACCGCGATGGGGTCGTCACGAGCGTCAACGGGGCGTTCACCCGGCTGCTCGGGCACGATCCCTCGCTGGTGATCGGTGAGCGCCTCGCGTCGTTCGCCACTCCGCGCTTCGCGGCGGTGCTCGACGGCGCGGTCCGCGAGGTGACCGCGGCGGCCCGCACGGTGTCGGTGGAGGTGATGATGCGCAGCGTCCTGTCCGGGAGCGACGAGCGACCGGTGCGGTTCGAGCTCGTCGACCTCCTCGACGATCCGGTGGTCGCCGGCATCGTCGTGTCGGGCCACGACGTGAGCGAGCTGCAGGTGGCTCGGCGCGAGCTGGAGCACCTCGCCACCCACGACGCGCTGACGGGCCTGGCGAACCGGTCGCTCCTGCTCGACACGCTGCAGGCGGAGGTCGACGCCCGGCGACCCATGGCGGTGCTGTACGTCGATCTCGACCGGTTCAAGCCGGTCAACGATCTCTTCGGTCACGAGGCGGGCGACGAGCTGCTCCGCCAGGTGGGTGACCGGCTCCTCGCAGCCGTGCGGCCCCGTGACCTCGTCGCGCGGGTGGGCGGTGACGAGTTCGTGATCGTCGCCGACGGCCTGGCGTCACGCGAGTTCGCGATCGCGCTGTGCCGGCGCGTGGAGGTCGCGCTGAGCGAGCCGTACATGCTCGAGCCGGGCCCGGTGCGGATCGGTGCGAGCGTGGGCCTCGCCGTGAGCGACGGGACGTCGACGGTCGCCGGCCTGCTGGCCGACGCCGACCTGCACATGTACGACGTGAAGGCCGACAAGCGCGGCGAGGCGTCGCGCGCGCCGGCGGAGCGTCGGCGCACGGCCGATCAGCGGCGGCGGCTCGCCGAGGACCTGGCAGCCGGTCTGCGTCGGGGCGAGCTCGTGGCGCACCTGCAGCCGATCCTCGACCTGACCGACGGGCGGGTCGTGGCGTTCGAGGCGCTCGCGCGCTGGTTCCATCCCGAGCTCGGGTTGCTGCTGCCGATGACGTTCATGGATCTCGCCGAGGATGCGAGCCTCGATGCCGACGTCGGCGACGCCGTCATCGAGTCGGCGTGCACGGCGATCGGCCGGCTGCACCGCGAGTGCCCGGAGCTCGGTCGACCGATGCTGGCCGTGAACCTGTCGGTGGGCCAGCTGTCCGACCGCGACCTGCCGAACCGGCTCCAGCGGATGCTCGCGGTCCACGACCTCGGGTTCTCGGCGCTGGTGGTGGAGGTGACCGAGCGGGCGACGCTCGCGCGGGGTGCCCGCCCGGGCGGCGTGTCGCCGGAGTCGTCGCTCCACGAGCTGCGGAGCCTCGGTGCGTCGCTGAGCCTCCGTGGTCGCTGCCGTGATCGGTCTCGCCCGCGCACTCGAGCTGGAGGTGGTCGCCGAGGGGGTCGAGTCCAAGGAGCAGCTCGAGATGCTCCGCCAGCTCGGCTGCCACCGGGCGCAGGGCTACCTGCTCGGGCGCCCGATGAGCGAGCCCGACCTCGTGCGATGGGCCCGCGACCGAGTGCGGGTCAGCCCGCGGGCGCCGGCGCCGGCACCAGCACCACGTCGATGACGTGGATCACGCCGTTGTCGGCGGGGATGTCGGCCTGCACGACGGTGGCACCGCCGATGGTGATCGTCTCACCGTCGACGTTCACGTCGAGCGAGCCGCCGTCGACCGTGAGCACGTTGTTGAAGATCGAGATCGCCGCCGCGTCCTGGGGGACGGGCAGCAGGTGGTTGCGCAGGACCGCGGCGAGCTGGGCCGGGTCGGCCAGCAGCGCGTCGATCGTCTCCTGACCGAGCGCGGCGAACGCCTCGTCGGTGGGGGCGAGCAGCGTGAGCTGCCGAGTCGAGAGCTCCTCGACCAGCCCGGCGGCCTCGGCGGCGGCGAGCAGCGTGGTGAACCCGCCGGCCTCGGTGGCCACGTCGACGATCGAGCCGAGGCTCGGCTCGGTGCTCACCGGCGCCTCGGTGGTCGGGGCCTCGGTGGAGACCGGCTCGGTGACGAGCGGTGCGTCGGTGGTGGCGGGCGCTTCCGTGACGGCCGGTGCCTCGGTGGGAGCGGGGGCCTCGGTGGCGGCCGTCGTGGTGTCGGCCGAGTCGTCGTCGTCACCGCAGGCGGCCACGAGGAGGGCGACGGTGACGGTCGCGGCGATCAGGCGGGGGGTTCGGTTCATCACGGGCTCCAGTCCGGGGGAGGGGCGCCGTGAGTCTGGCCCCGCGAGGTGGCTGCGGACACCTGCGGCGCGGGATGTGTCCGATGTCATAGCAGTCGACCGGTGCTACGGTCGTCCGAC
>JALOLG010000385.1 GCA_025456105.1 Ilumatobacteraceae bacterium
AGCTTGCTGAAGTCCTTGAGGTCGTTGAGGTCGCCACCCGCGTCCTTGAACCCCATCAGCGACCCGGCGAAGGCCACGATCGTCACCACGAACGACAGCCACAGGCCGACGCCCCGGTCGAGGTCGACGCCGCTCTTGTCCGGCCCGGTGATCACGAGCAGCAGCATGAGCAGCAGTGCGAGCCCGGTGAGGCCGACGCGGATGAGGGGCCACGGGGCCGTCGAGCGGTCGAGCTTGTCCATGATCAGCAGCACCGTGATCACCGCGGCGCCGACGACGAGCAGCAGCGAGATCCAGCCGCGGGCCCAGTCGAACGCGTTGCCCTCCGAGTCGCTGAAGCCGAAGAGCTCGATCTTGGCCCAGTTGTTGAAGAACAGACCGAAGACGATGAAGCCGATGCCCCCGCCCACCAGCATCCAGTCCGACGGCTTGAACTTGGACATGTCCATGAGTGCACCTCCTCGCCGGTCCGCCCCTCGGCCGGCGAGGGGCAACTTAGTGCGCTCGTGAACCTGGGGTCGCGGACCTGCCGTTCGGTACGGTCGGCCCGTGCCCACCGCGCTGCTGTCCGTGTACGACAAGTCCGGCATCGTCGAGCTCGCCGGCGAGCTCCACGACCTCGGCTGGTCGCTGGTGTCGAGCGGCGGCACGGCCGCTGCGATCGCCGCGGCCGGCCTGCCGGTCACCGACGTCGCCGACCTCACCGGCACGCCGGCGATCCTCGGCCATCGTGTGGTCACCCTGCACCCGAAGGTGCACGGCGGCATCCTCGCCGACACCTCGCTCGCAGACCACCGAGCCGACCTGGCCGAGCACGGCATCGAGCCGATCGACCTCGTGGTGGTCAACCTCTACCCATTCTCGTCGAACCCGGGCATCGAGCTCATCGACGTCGGCGGGCCGGCCATGGTGCGCGCCGCCGCGAAGAACCACGCGCGTGTCGGGGTGCTCGTCGACCCGGTCGACTACCCGGCCGTGCTCGACGAGCTCCGGCGTGACGGCGCGCTCGGTGAGGTCACCCGCCGTCGGCTCGCCCGCACCGCGTTCGCCCACACCGCGGCGTACGACGCCGCCATCGTCGAGTGGTTCGACCACTCGGCCGACGAGCCCGAGCCGCTGCCGGCCACCTTGCACCTCGCGCTCGAGCGGGTGCAGCCGCTGCGCTACGGCGAGAACCCGCACCAGCAGGGTGCCCGCTACCGCGCGGTCGGCCGCACGAGCTGGTGGGACACGGCCGTGCAGCACGGCGGCAAGGACCTCAGCTACCTCAACCTGTACGACACCGAGGCGGCGTGGCGCCTCGTCCACCGGTTCGACGACCCGGCGTGCGTCATCGTCAAGCACGCCAACCCGTGCGGCGTGGCGCTCGGCCGAGATCCGGACGACCCGGTGGCCGATGCCTACCGGCGCGCCAACGACTGCGACCCGGTGAGCGCCTTCGGCGGCATCGTGGCCAGCAACCGGCCGCTCACGGCGGCAGCCGCTGCGGCCCTCGCGCCGGTGTTCACCGAGGTGGTGGTCGCCCCCGGCTACGACGACGACGCGCTCGCCATCCTCACCGAGAAGAAGAACAAGCGCGTGCTGACGGCGGCGGCACCCGCTCCGCTGCCGCTCGACGAGCGGCCGATCGACGGGGGCCTGCTCGTGCAGCAGCCCGACCCGGTGTCGATCGATCGCTCGGCCTGGCGGGTGGTCACGCAGTCGCAGCCCACCCCCGAGGAGTGGGACGACCTCGTGTTCGCCTGGCAGGTGTGCGCGGCCGTGAGCAGCAACGCCATCGTCTACGCGCGCGACGGCCAGGCCGTGGGCATCGGCGCCGGCCAGCAGAACCGGCTCGACTCGGCCCGCATCGCGGCCGAGCGGGCGGCGCGTCGTGCTGTCGGTGGTGCCTGCGCCAGCGACGCGTTCTTCCCGTTCCGCGACGGCCTCGACGCCGCCGCGGCAGCCGGCGTGCGCTGCGTGATCCAGCCGGGCGGGAGCGTTCGCGACGACGAGGTGATCGCGGCCGCCGACGAGCACGGGATCGCGATGGTGCTCACCGGTGAGCGCCACTTCCGGCACTGACCGTCGGGATCCCTGCCCCGTCCGCTCCGGGGGAGGGCGGTAGCCTCGCAGTGGCCATGGCCCGCATCGCCGACCTCCTCGCCGCGGGGCGGACGTTCTCGTTCGAGTTCTTCCCGCCGAAGACGGATGCCGCACAGCTCACCCTGGGGCGCACCATCGCGGAGCTGGAGGCCCTCCACCCGAGCTTCGTGAGCGTCACCTACGGCGCGGGCGGCAGCACCCGCGAGCGCACCCACCAGGTGGTCGCCTGGATCCGGTCCGAGACGTCGATCCCGCCGATGGCGCACCTCACCTGCCAGGGCCACCGCCGCGACGAGATCGCGGCGATCCTCGAGGGGTACGGCGCGGCCGGCATCGAGAACATCCTCGCCCTCGGCGGCGATCCGCCCAAGGATCCGGCCGATGCACGGCCGTCCGACTACCGCTTCGCCACCGACCTGGTCGCCGACATCGACCGCACGCGGTTCTCGATCGGGGTCGCCGCGCACCCCGAGGTGCACCCGGCGTCGACCGACCGGGCCGCCGACCGGCGTCACCTCGCCGCCAAGCTCGAGGTCGCCGACTTCGCCATCACGCAGTTCTTCTTCACGGCCGAGGTGTACCTGCGCCTCGTCGACGAGCTCGACGCGCTCGGCTGCACGCGGCCGGTGCTGCCCGGGATCATGCCGATCACCCACGCGGCCAACGTCGAGCGCATGGCCGCGATGAGCGGTGCGTCG
>JALOLG010000386.1 GCA_025456105.1 Ilumatobacteraceae bacterium
TGTCGTTCCTGCGCAACGCGGTGCGCGAGCTCGGCCAGACGGTCGTCATGGTCACCCACGATCCCGTCGCGGCCTCGTACGCCGACCGCATCGTCTTCCTCGCCGACGGCCGCATCGTCGACGAGATGCACGCACCCACCCCGGACCAGGTCCTCGACCGCATGAAGCGGTTCGGGCGCTGAACCCGGCCCGTCACGTCCGACGTCAACGCCTCTCGAAAGCAGGTCTCGCCATGTTCCGCATGTCCTTCGCCAACCTGGTCGCACGCAAGCTCCGGCTCCTCACGACCGCCCTGGCCATCATCCTCGGTGTCGCCTTCACGACCGGCACCATGATCCTCGCCGACACGATGACGGCATCGTTCGGCACCGCCATCGAGCAGCTCTCCGACGGTGTCGACACCGTCGTGCGCGGGGAGCAGATCGGCGACACCGACACCGCCACGCCGCGGCGCCCGGTGCCGATCGGCGAGATCGACACGCTGCGCTCCATGGACGGTGTCGCCGCCGTCGCCCCGTACTGGGAGGGCTACGCCCAGGTCGTCGGCGACGACGGCAAGGCGCTCGACATCCCCCAGAGCGTCGGCCTCAACTGGATCGACGACCCCGGCCTGTCGATGTTCGAGCTCGTCGACGGCCGTTCGCCGAGCGGCCCGGGTGAGGTCGTCCTCGGCGACACCACCGCCGAGGAAGCCGGCGTCGGCGTCGGCGACCGTGTCGACGTCATCACCGCTGCCGGCCGCGAGACGTTCAGCGTCACGGGTCTGTCGCAGTTCGACGGAGGCGCCGAGCTGGGCGCCACGGCGTTCACCTTCTTCCACGACAGCCAGGCCGGCGACCGCCTCGGCAGCCCCACCGAGGTGGCCCGACTGCTCGTCCGTGGCGACGGCACGCTCGACGAAGCGGCCTTGACCGACGCGATCGCCGCCCGGTTGCCCGGCTACGACGTCGCGAGCGGCACCGAGATCAGCGCCGAGATGCAGGACGACCTCGGCGACGTCATCGGCGTGTTCGAGACGATCCTGCTCGTGTTCGGCGCCATCGCCCTGTTCGTCGGCTCGTTCACGATCGCGAACACCTTCACCATCACCGTCGCCCAGCGCACCAAGGAGCTCGCCCTCGTGCGGGCGATCGGCGCAAGTCGCCGGCAGGTGCTCGGCTCGGTCGTGACCGAGGCGTTCGCGCTCGGGATCATCGCCGCCGGGCTCGGCCTCGCCGCCGGCGTCGGAGTCGCCAAGGGGCTCACCGCGGTCTTCGCGACCGCCGGCCTGGAGTTCCCGGCCCGGGCACTCGTCATCGAGCCGGGCACCGCCGTCACGGCGCTGCTCACCGGTGTGCTGGTCACCGTCGCGGCCGCCCTGATCCCTGCCCGCCGCGCCGCTTCGGTCGCCCCGGTCGACGCCATGCGCTCCGCCGCCATCGAGTCGACCGGCAGCTCGCGTCGTCGAAAGACGGTCGGCACGGTGCTGACGCTCGCAGGCGGTGGCGCTCTCGCCCTCGGCGTCGTCGGTGCCTCGGCGCCGCTCGTGGGGCTGGGTGCGGTGACGCTGTTCCTCGCGTCGATCGCCCTCGGCCCGGTGCTCGTGCAGCCCGTCGCCGCCGCCATCGCCGTGCCGATGCGCCGTCTCGGCGCCAGCGGCCGCCTCGCCGCCGCCAACGCCACTCGCAACCCGAAGCGGTCCGCCGCCACGGCCGCAGCGCTCACGATCGGCGTCATGCTGGTCGCCGGCGCCTCGATGTTCGCATCGACCGCCCGAGCGACGATCCTCGGCGACGTGACCACCGTCGTCACGAGCGACCGGGTGGTCCGCCCCGCCGGCGCCAACCCCGGGATCCCCACCGACGTCGGCGCCCAGCTCGCTGCGGTGCCCGGTCTCACGGCCGCTCCCATGCAGGTCGTCGACGCCGACGTCGACGGTGCCTACGAGACGGTCGCCGGACTCGACGTCGACCGGGCCGCCGAGATGGTGCAGCTCGAGGTCGTCGAGGGCACCCTCGGCGCCGGCGCCACCGTCGGCGATCGCCTCGCCGATGACCGGGGCTGGCGCCTCGGTGACACCGTGTCGGTGTCGTTCCCTGATGGCGCCCAGGTCGATCTCACCATCACGGCGATCGTGGAGCAGACCACGGCGTTCCCGGCGATCATCGCTCCCTACGGCACCGTCGCCGGTCACGGTGACGGCCTCGACCGGATGGTGCTCGTCGCCGGCGACCAGGCGGCGCTCGCCGCCGCCGAGACGGCGATCGCCGGAGCGCCGACCGCGATCCTCGACAGCGTCGAGGGCTACGCGGCGTCGCTCGCCGGGCCGCTCGACGCCATCCTCACCATGGTGATCGGGTTCCTCGGCCTCGCCGTGGTCATCGCCGTACTGGGCATCGCGACCACGATCGGCCTCTCCGTCCACGAGCGGACCCGGGAGCTCGGCGTGCTGCGAGCCGTCGGGATGAGCCGTCGCCAGCTGCGACGGTCGATCCGCCTCGAGTCGATCACGATCGCTCTGTTCGGCACGATCCTCGGCATGGTGATGGGACTCGGCTTCACCGCCGCCGTGCTCAGCACCCTCGCCGACGACGGCTTCGTCGCCCCGGTGGTGCCGGCCGCCACCCTCGTCGTGGTGGCCATCGGCGCCGTGCTCGCCGGCACGCTCGCCGCCGCCCTCCCGGCTCGCCGGGCATCGAGGATGGCCGTCCTCGACGCGGTGCGCACCGTGTGAACCACGACCGCCCGCACCGTGAGCGATCCGCAGCACCGGGGTGGCCCGACCCAGCAGGGTCGGGCCA
>JALOLG010000387.1 GCA_025456105.1 Ilumatobacteraceae bacterium
CGGTCGACGGCGGGACCCGAGAACACGCCGTGGGTGGTGGCCACGTAGACGGCGGTGGCCCCCTTCTCCACGAGGATCTCGGCGGCGGCGACGACCGTGCCGCCGGTGTCGATCATGTCGTCGACGATCACGCAGGTGCGACCGGCGACGTCACCCACGACGTCCTTGGCCTCGACCGAGTTCATGCGGTCCTTGAGGCGGCGCTTGTGTATGAACGCGAGGTCGGCGTGGAGCTGCTGGGCGTAGCGCTCCGCCACCTTCACGCGGCCGGCGTCGGGCGACACGATCACGAGGTCGCTGCCGAGGTCGTGCATGAAGTCGACGAGCACCGGCATGGCGGTGAGGTGGTCGACCGGGATGTCGAAGAACCCCTGGATCTGGCCGGAGTGCAGGTCGACGCTGACCAGGCGGTTCGCCCCGGCGCTCGAGAACATGTTGGCGACGAGCTTGGCCGTGATGGGCTCGCGGCCCGAGGCCTTGCGGTCCTGCCGGGCGTAGCCGTAGAAGGGCGCCACCACGGTGATCCGCTTCGCTGAGGCCCGGCGGGCGGCGTCCACCATGATCAGGTGCTCCATCAGCGTGTCGTTGATCGACATGCCGTCCGCGCTGACGTGGGTCTGCACGATGAACACGTCCGAGCCGCGGATCGACTCGCTGAAGCGGCAGTGGATCTCGCCGTTGGCGAAGGCGGCGATGTTGGCGTCACCCGGCTCCACCCCGAGCTCGTGGGCGATCTCGTCCACCAGCGGTCGACACGAGCGCCCCGCCACGAGGTAGAGCGTCTTGTGGGTGACGGCTTGGATGGTGCGCATCCTGCGCCTTCCTCTCAGCTGCCGGCCGGACGGCCAGCATAGAACGGTCCGGTGACCACCCCCGGCGGGACTTCCGAGCCCGGCTCGAGCACGGCGTACGGCCCGACCACCGCGTGGGGGCCGACCTCGGCGTCGGTGCCCGTGGTGGCGGCGACCCGGGCCCCGGTGCCGACCGCGCAGTCGACGAGCCGGGTGTCGGGGCCGATCTCGGCGCCGTCACCGATCACCGTGCGCCCGCCGAGCATGGTGCCGGGCTGCAGGGTCACCTCGGCGCCGAGGAGCACGGTCGTGTCGACGTAGGTGCGCTCGGGGTCGACCATCCGCACGCCCCGGGCCATCCAGGCCTCGTTGGTGCGCCGACGCAGCTCGGCCTCGGCGAGCGCGAGGTCGCGGCGGTCGTTCACGCCCCGAAGCACGACCGCGTCGTCGGTGCGCAGGGTGGCCACGGCGTGGCCCGTGCCGGTGAGCACGCCCACGACATCGGAGAGGTGGAGCTCGCCGGCGACGGCGTCGGGCAGGACCCGACGGAGTGCCGGGGCGAGGAAGGCGCGGCGGTACACCCCGATGCCGGTGGCGACCTCGACCGGACCGTCGGCGAGGTCGTCGTCGGCTCGACCGGGCTCGTCCTGGCTGACGTTGCGGACCGCTCCGTCCCGACCGCCGCGGAGGATCCGGCCGTACCCCGAGCGGTCCCCCCCGAGCTCGCGGGTGGGGCTCGTGGTGAGCAGGGTCGCCGCCGCACCCGACGCCCGATGGGCGGCCACCAGACCGGTGAGGAGCTCGCCGGGCAGCAGGGGGACGTCTCCCGGCACCACGAGCACGTCGCCCTCGTCGAGCGGGTCGTCGAGGCCGGCGAGATCATCGGAGGCGGTGAGCGCGACGGCGACCGCGTCGGCCGTGCCCCGCGGCACGCGCTGCTCCACCAGCCGGACGATGTGACCGAGCCCCTCCTCCTGGACGGCCTTCGCGACGGCGTCACCCCCCGACCCGGTCACGACCACCACGCGGTCCGGCGCGCACGCCTGCACGGCCTCGAGCACGTAGAGGAGCATGGAACGCCCGCACAGCTCGTGCAGCGCCTTCGGAGTGTCCGAGCGCATGCGCGCGCCGGCCCCGCCCGCCAGGACGATCGCCGACAACGGTGGCACCCACTCCGCGGCCATGCCCATGTTCTAGCGGCATCCCCTACGCGAGGCGCGCCGCCGGGCACCGGTCGTCCGTCCCACGGGTCGGTCGGCCCTTCCGGCGGTACGGTCCTTCCGGCGGTACGGTCCTTCCAGCGGTACGGTGCACGGCGTGCCGGCCATCGACGCGATCCTGCTGCGCCCGGACCGGGCGGGGGCCGGGTCCTGCGGCGTCCTGGTCCTGCACTCGTGGTGGGGGCTCACCGACGACGTCCGGACCACCTGCCGGTCGCTCGCAGACGCCGGCTTCACCGCGCTGGCGCCGGACCTGTTCGGCGGCGAGCGGCCGGCCGATGTCGGCGCGGCGCGCACCGCCCTCGGCGGGCTCGACCCCTCGACGCTCACCCGGGAGGTCGTCGCCGCCGCCGGCGCCCTGCAGGACGCCACCGGGGCCAAGCTCGCGCCCATCGGCGTCGTGGGGTTCGGGATGGGCGGGTCGCTCGCCCTCTGGCTCGCCTGCCGCCTGCCGGGTGTCGTCGGTGCCGTGGTCACCTACTACGGCACGCAACACCTCGACTTCGCCCCGCTCCGCGCCGCCGTGCTCGGCCACTTCGCCGAGGAGGACGACGAGGTCTCGGAGGACGACCGGTCCTACACCGAGGCCCTGCTCGGGCTGGCCGGGAACGAAGCGTCCTTCCACGTGCACCCCGGCACACGGCACGGGTTCGCCGAGGCGGGCGACCCCGCCCACGATCCGACCGCGACCGCGGTCGCCTGGGACCGCACCCTCGCCCACCTCCGAGCAGCCCTGCACTCACCGTGACAGTGACGGACGCCACTTGG
>JALOLG010000388.1 GCA_025456105.1 Ilumatobacteraceae bacterium
AGCTCGTACCCGAAGCGGCTGCGGTTGAGCAGCACGTGGTAGCCGATGCCGATCGCGATCGCGAACGGCAGGAACCCGAACAGCACGACGCCCTCGGTGATCTCCCAGCCGGGGATCAAGGCGGAGTCGGGGAGCGGCTTCGTCTGCGCGACCAGGCCGCCGGTCTCCTCGTCGCGCGCCACCTCCGACAGCAGGAACGCCACGATGCCGATCGCGATGAAGTTCAGCATGATCGTGGCGATGACCTCGTTGACGTTGCGGGTCACCTTCAGCACGGCGGCGATCGACGCCCAGAACATGCCGACGGCGATGGCGACGACGAGGATGAACGTCACGTGCAGCGGCGCCGGGAGGCTCACCTCCGCGCCCACCCACGCGGCGATCAGCGCTGCCAGCACGTACTGGCCGTTCGCGCCGATGTTGAACAGGTTCATCTTGAACCCGATGCCGACCGCCACGCCGGCGATGTAGTACGGGACGGCCCGGTTGATGATCAGCACGACCGACTCGACCGAGTCGATCGAGGTCCACATGGCCTCGAACGCCTCGGCCGGGCTGTTGCCCGAGATCAGCACGGCGACCGACGAGATGAGGATCGCCGCGCCGGCTGCCGTGAGCGGGGCGATCAGGCCGCGGCCGATGCGACGCAGGAGGTTCATCAGTGCTCCCCCCCACGAGCGCCGGTCATGTACGAGCCGAGGTCGGCCGGTGTGACCGTCGCCGGGTCGAGGTCGGCGACGATGCGGCCGCGCAGCATCACGAGGAGCCGGTCGGACAGGCCGATCAGCTCCTCGAGGTCGGCCGAGATGAGCAGCGTGGCCAGCCCGGCCGAGCGAGCGTCGCGCAGGATGTCCCAGATCACCGCCTGCGCGCCGACGTCGACGCCTCGGGTCGGGTGGGAGGCGATGAGGACCGACGGGTTGGCGGTCATCTCGCGGCCCACGACCAGCTTCTGCTGGTTGCCACCCGACAGCGTGAACGCAGCGACGTCGATGCCCGGTGTGCGGACGTCGAACTCCTCGACGATCAGCTCGGTCTGGCGCCGGGCGCCGGCTCGGTCGATGAACAGCCCCTTGCCGTACGGCGCCACCCGCTGGTGGCCGAGCACGGCGTTCTCCCACAGCGTGAACGGGAGCGCGAGCCCGTCCTTCTGGCGGTCCTCGGGGATGTAGCCGAGGCCTCGGGCCCGGCGCTGCTCCGTCGAGAGCTGGCTCACGTCGAGCCCGTCGACGAGCACGTTGCCCGACGCGGGGACGAGGCCCATGATGGCCGAGGTCAGCTCGGCCTGGCCGTTGCCCTCGACCCCGGCGATGCCGACGATCTCGCCGCGGTGCACGGTGAACGACACCGAGTCGAGGAGGCGCCGAGGCTCGACGCCGGGCTCCTCCTCGGCCGTCAGCACCGTGAGGTCGCGGAGCTCGAGCGCGCGCACGTCGGTGACGGTCTTCTGGCGGGTCTCCGGAGTGGGCAGCTCACTGCCCACCATCAGCTCGGCGAGCTGGCGCGACGTGACGCCCGACGGGTCGTCGATCTCGGCGACGGTGCGGCCCGCCCGGATGACGGTGATCGCGTCGGCGTGCTGGAGCACCTCGTCGAGCTTGTGCGAGATGAAGATCACGGTGGCCGGGCGGCCGATGCCGCGCATCTCGGTGGAGGTGAGCTCGCGCAGCGAGTCGAACAGCTCGTCGACCTCCTGGGGCACGAGCACGGCGGTGGGCTCGTCGAGGATCAGGATGTTCGCACCCCGGTAGAGCACCTTCAGGATCTCGCAGCGCTGCTTGTCGCCCACGCCGAGGTCGGCCACCAGGGCATCGGGGTCGACCGAGAGCCCGTAGTGCTCGCCGATCTCCTCCAGCGTGGTGCGCGCCCGCCGCGCGTTGAGCCGGAACCCCGATCCCGGCTCCTGGCCGAGCACGATGTTCTCCCACACGGTCAGGTTGTCGGCGAGCATGAAGTGCTGGAACACCATGCCGATCCCGGCGGCGATGGCCTCCTTGGGCGACTTGAAGTGGCGCTCGACGCCGTCGACGAGGATCGTGCCCTCGTCGGGCCGGTGCGCGCCGTACAGCGTCTTCATCAGCGTCGACTTGCCGGCGCCGTTCTCGCCGACGATCGCGTGGATGGTGCCGGGTCGCACCGACAGGTTCACGCCGTCGTTGGCGACGACACCGGGGAAGCGCTTGACGATGTCGCGCAGCTCGATCGCGAGCGGGACGGTCGGGGCGGGTGCCGACGAGCTCATCGGGCGAATGTCTAGCCGACGCGACGAGGCCCGCCCGGCGACCGGGCGGGCCTCGCTCAGAGGTGGATGATCAGCGCTGCTGGATCAGGGGGCCGTCGGCACCGTGATCTCGCCGGCGATGATCTGCTCGGCGAAGGCGTCGAGCTGGTCGGTGATGTCGTCGACGAAGCCACCCGACGTGGAGTAGCCCACGCCGTCGGCCGCCAGGTCGAACACGTTGACGCCACCGGCGAAGGTGCCCTCGACGTAGTTCTTGGTCGCCAGGTACACCGCCACGTCGACCTTCTTCAGCATCGAGGTGAGGATGTACGGCTGCAGCTCGGGGCTCACCAGGTTGTACTGGTCGGAGTCGACGCCGATCGCCCACACCTCGCCCGGCGCACCGGCCTCGGCAGCGGCCTCGAACGCGCCGAGGCCCGAGCCACCGGCGGCCGAGTAGATCACGTCGGCACCCGCCTCGTACTGGGCGGCGGCGATCTCCTTGCCCTTGGCCGGGTCGTTGAAGCCCGAGAAGTCCGGCGGCTGCGAGATGTAGT
>JALOLG010000389.1 GCA_025456105.1 Ilumatobacteraceae bacterium
CCGACGCCGCGCGTCTGATCGGTGGTGAAGCGGATGGCGACGGCGTCGGCCATCCAGTCGACGTGGCGCTCGACGGGTTCGACGACCGACCACACGTCGGCGGGGGTGGCGTCGATCTCGGTGCTGACGGTGATGCTGGCCATCGACGTGTGTACGAGGCCGACCTCGTGCGCGGATCAGTGCTGGTGCGCGGCGACGGCACGGAGCGTCGCGGCCGCGTCCTCGGGCGGCACGATGTTGATGAGGACGCCCGTCCCGCGCTCGAACCCGGCCTGGGTGGACAGGTTGGGCCAGATGTGGACGTGCCAGTGGTACTCGCCCGCGTGCTGGTGCGGCGCGGTGTGGAACCCGACGTTGTACGCGACGTCGCCGAGCGCCGCGTTGAGGTGGGCCGTCGCGTCGCGCAGTGCGATGCCCACCCGCTCGAGCGTGTCGTCGTCGGCGTCTTGCAGGTGGAGCTCGTGACGGCGCGGGACGATCAGCAGCTCGAAGGGCGACCCGCTCCAGTACGGGCACAGCACCACGACGTCGTCGTTCGCGATGACCACGCGCTCGTCGGCGGCGAGCTCGGCCTCGACGGTGGTGCAGAGCACGCAGCCGCCCGCGAACCGGGCGAACGCCCGCTCCTCCTCGATGATCTCGCCCGGCACGAACGGCAGCCCCAGCAGCTGGCCGTGCGGGTGGGCGAGCGAGGCGCCGGCCTCGCGGCCGTGGTTGACGATGAACTGGGTGTAGCGCACGTGCTCGGTGCGGGCGTGCTCGGTGAAGCGCCGCCGGAGGGCCTGCATGAGCGCGGCGGCGGAGCGGTCGTCGAGGGAGTCGAGCGAGGCGTCGTGACGCGGCGTGAACACGAACACCTCGTGGATCCCGCTGGCCTCGGCCATGACGTGCACCGGCCCGAGGTTGCGCACGACGAAGCCGTCGTCGCCCTCGAACGCCGGGTAGAGGTTCGGCACGACCCGGATCTGCCAGCTGCCGTCGTCGTCGACGGTCTCGAGCGCCGCGGGCGTCGCCTCCTCGTTGCCCGGGCAGAACGGGCACGGCCGATCGGACTCGGCCTCGACGCTGCGGTCACGTGGCGCGAAGTCGGTCGGCCGCGAGGCGCGCTCGGCCACGATCGTGACCCACCGGCCCGTGAGCTGGTTGAGGCGCATCTGGCTCATCGGGGTTCAGGATAGAGGGGTCCCGCCGACGGTGCGCGGACGTGGTCAGACCATGGGTCGGACCATCGGTCAGATCGTGCGCCGGTAGACGCTGACGTGACGCTCGCCGATCGGGGCGTCGTCGCTCGCCAGCAGCGCCTCGAACCCGGCAGCCCGGCGCTCGAGGACGAACCCCGCTGCCACGGCCATGGCATCGAGCTGGGCGAGGGTCGCGTACCGGATCGACCACGGCCGGAGTCGCACCCCGCCGGCCTCCGACAGCTCGACGAAGTGCCCGTGGGCGGTCTGGCGCTGCGCGTCGTGCACGGAGATCGACAGCACGACGTGATCGACGCCGATCGACCGCACGCCGACGTGGTCGCCGTCGCGGCCGGTCCCGCCGGGGACGAACGCCTCCACCACGAACCGCCCGCCGACCACGAGCCGCTCGGCCACCGCGTCGAACAGCGCCGCCTGGGCGCCCGGCTCCACGAGGTTGAAGAGCGTGTTGTAGGCGATGAACACGAGGTGCAGGGGCGGCAGGGTCGAGGTGTGCCGCAGCACGTCGACCATGTCGCCGTGGTGGATCGTGACGAGGTGGCCGTCGTCCTTGTCGCGCAGCCGGGCCAGCATCGCGGTGCTGGCGTCGACGCCGTGCACGGTGCGACCGGTGGCGAGGGCGAGGGGGAGGGCGATCCGCCCGGTGCCGACACCGAGCTCGAGCACGGTGCCGTCGCCGGCCAGCTCGGCGAGCGCCCGCACCGTGGTGGCCACGTCGGACACCTCGGCGTACCACTCGTCGTAGACGTCGGCGAGGCCGTCGCCGTAGCTCGACGCCGTGTAGCCCTCCACCGCGCCGACGGTACCGCCCTCGGTAGCGTGGGGCCGTGCCCTCGCTCGTGTACCTCGACCATGCGGCGACGACGCCCGTGCGCCCCGAGGCCGTCGCCGCCATGCTCCCGCTGCTGACCGAGGGCTACGCGAACCCGAGCGGTGCGCACCGCTTCGCCCGCCAGGCGCGCCAGGTGGTCGACGAGGCCCGCGACGTGGTGGCCGGTGTGATCGGGGCGGCCCCCGGTGAGGTGGTGTTCACGGGGTGCGGCACCGAGAGCGACAACACCGCGATCACCGGTGTGCTGGGCGGTCGAGCGGGCGCCGGGGTCGCCGTGTGCCCCGCAGCCGAGCACCATGCCGTCCTGCACCCCGTCGAGCACCTGGGCGGCACGGTCGTCGGGGTCGACGCGACCGGCCACGTCGACCTCGAGCAGCTCGCCGCGGCGCTCGGGCCCACCACGGCGGTGGTCAGCGTGATGGCCGTCAACAACGAGGTCGGCACCGTCACCGACCTGGCGGCGGTCGCCGACGTGGTGCGTCGGGTGGCGCCGGGAGCGCTGCTGCACACCGACGCCGTGCAGGCGGCATCGTGGCTCGACCTGCGGGCCGTGACGCCGCTCGTCGACCTGCTGTCGCTGAGCGCCCACAAGTTCGGCGGGCCCAAGGGCGTCGGCGTGCTCTGGGTGCGCGACGGCGTGCGTCTCGAGCCGCTGCTGCGCGGCGGTGGCCAGGAGCGCGACCGCCGCAGCGGCACCCACAACGTCGCTGGCATCGCGGCC
>JALOLG010000390.1 GCA_025456105.1 Ilumatobacteraceae bacterium
GAATCGGTGCTCGTCGACGAGCGTCAGATCGATGCGCATGTCAGTCGGCAGTGCGGGGTTGCGCCCGCCGAGGACGATCGGCCAGACGTACAGGGCGAGCTCGTCGACCAGCCCGGCCGCAAGCGCCTGTGCCGCGAGATTCGGGCCGCCGACGAGGAGATCGCGACTGGCCGTGGCCTTCAGGTCGTGGACCGCCTGGACGTCGAAGTTGCGTTCGAGTCGAGTCCTCGCCGTGGTCGGCGCGGCCAAGGTGGAAGAGTGGACGACCTTGTCCGCCGACTGCCAGACGTTGGCGTACTCCGCCGTGAGGTCCGAACGTTCGGCCAGGGTCGGGTCGGTCTCCCAGACGGCCATCGTCTCGTACATCCGCCGCCCATACAGGTATGTGCCTGCGGAGCGCATGATCTCGGTGATGGACACGAAGACGGCGTCGTCGGGCGGGGCCCAGTCGAGGGCGCCGTCCACGTCCTCGGTGCAGCCGTCGAGGGACATGTTCGACGCGTAGGTCAGCTTCGCCATGATCGCTCCTCGGGGGTCGGCCGGGTCGACGTCATCCCTGCCCAACCATACGGGCGTGGCCATTCGATGGGCGCCCGGCCAGTGCCGGGCGTCGTCGTGCGCGGCGGGGTGCCGCCGCCCGCTCCAACCCGCCGGGCGAAGCTGTCGTTCGTCGTCGGTGCTCGCACCGCCCGACCATTCGTCGCCAGGATCGACCGGGTAGTCGCGCTCGACGAGCTGCCGCAGGCCTGCCCATCTGGAGACGCGTCGTGCTGGGGCGAGGTCGCGGCGCGCGTCGGTGTGTGATCGGACGCGGAGCTCAGAGCGGCCTGCGCAGGTGCACGTCGTCGGGCTCCAGCGCCACCAGCTCGGGCAGGGGCTCGGAGGTCGGTCGGAACCCGCGACCCATGTAGAAGCGCACCGTGTTCTCCGACGGCGTGGCGGAGACCACCATCTCCGACGCGCCGGCGGAGCGTGCGACCTCTTCGAGCCGCTCGGCCAGTGAGCGGCCGACGCCCCTCGACCGCGCCGACGCCGTGACGTGCAGGTACGCGAGCTGGGCGATGCTGGGGCGCAGCTCCGGTACGACGGCACCGATGCCGACGAGCCGATCGCCCTCGAACGCGCCGATCACGGTCCCGCCGGCGTCGAGGTAGCCCTCGAGCGCCCGCACCTGGGCGCCGACCGAGTGCTCGCCCTCGCCGCCGGGATCCCAGGCGTGCGCGCTCCACTCGCCGTGCCGTGCGACGAGCTCGGTGCCGCGCTGCTCGTAGAGCACGTCGATGCGCTCGCTGCGGTCGATCTCGGCCACGCGTGCAAGCTCGCTGCGGTCGATCACTCGGAGCTCGACGTCCTCGTCCATCCCTCGCTCCTCAGGTGGTGCCGAGATGCCGGGCGAGCTTCTGCATCGTCTGCAGACCGAGCTCGACGGCGCCGAAGCCGATGACGGCGGCTCGCTGCTCGACCGTCGGGTGCAGCTGGCGCAGGGTCAGCACCGTCTTGCCGTCGGCCTGCTCGTCGAAGGTGACCGTGACCCGGAACCGACCCGGATCGTCGTCGATGTCGGAGCCGTGGTCCATCACCAGCCTCTCGTCGGGGACGATCTCGAGGTAGTCGAAGCGGTTGGTGTAGAGCGTGCCGTCGGCCGAGATCATGTCGAACGACGCTCGGCCGCCCGGGCGGACGTCCATCTCGCGAATCGTGCACGTGAACCCGTCCGGACCGAACCACTGGCAGAACGCCTCCGGGTCGGTCCAGGCCGCGAACACGGCCGAGCGTGGGGCGTCGAGCACCCGGACGAGCACGACCTCGCGCTCGAGCTCCCAGGTCGTCGGGTCGGTGCTGGTCGGTGTGCTGCTCATGGCGTCTCCTCTGTGGATGATGGGGTTCGGTCGGACGAGCGCTGGAGGTGCTGCTCGAGGCGGTCGATCCGCTGCTCCCACGCTGCTCGGGTGTGCTCGGCCCAGGCCGCGACCTCGTCGAGCGGCTCGGGTCGCAGCCGGCACGGCCGTCGCCGCCCGTCGCGACGGCGGCTGATGAGGCCCGCCTGCTCGAGCACCTTGAGGTGGCGGGAGATGGCCGGGAGGCTGATCGCGAACGGCTCCGCCAGCTCGTGCACGGTGGCCTCGCCGTCGGCCAGTCGCCGGACGATCGAGCGGCGCGTGGGGTCCGCGAGCGCAGCGAGGACGGCGTCGAAGCGGTCGGACTCGGTCGCGGTCATCGTGCACGCCGCGGTGCTCGGGGGCTCACGCCCATCATATTTAACAAGTCAGTTAACTATTGTCAACGCGTCAGCTCACGACCAGCCGGACGGGACCGGTGGTCTGCAGGGTGAAGTCCCCGCCGTCGATGGCGGTGATCTCCAGGTTGACCTCGCCCGTGAACGGCGCGTCACCGAGCCGGTAGCCCGTCACCGGCCCGACCGCAGCCGTGCTGAGTCCACCGCCCCGACCCTCGATGTCGACCTTCCACAGCACCGCCTCCGGGTCGAGCACCGCGCCGGCGGTCTCGATCTGCACGAAGGCGACGCCGTCCTGTTCGACGATGCGGAGCAGCAGCGTGCTGGTCGGGACCTGCTCGTCGAAGGCGAGCAGTGGCACCTCGACGCCCTGTCCGATGGTGACGTCGGCTTGGAACGCTGCTCCTGCCGGCACGTCGCTGCGGGTGAGGAGCTCGTCCCAGGTCGCCCGGTCGGCGTGGACGACGTCGGCGACCGACGGCGCACTCGGATCGGCAGGCCCGTCGATGACCACGAC
>JALOLG010000391.1 GCA_025456105.1 Ilumatobacteraceae bacterium
CACCACCACCCGGCACTCCACGCCGAACGCCGGCCGGCCCACCATCGTGCGCAGCTCGGCCTGCTCCTCGACCGGGAGCGCCAGCTCGTCGGCGTCGAGCGTGCACACGGCTGCGATCGGGCTCGTCTCGGTCATCCCCCACGCCTGCAGGATCGGCAGGCCGAGCTGCTCGCGGTAGGCCTCCGACAGCGCCTTGGGCACCGCGGAACCGCCGCACGGGATCGCACGCAGGCTCGACGTGTCGCGCCCGGCGAGCGCCGGGAGCACCTGCATCCAGATCGTCGGCACGCCGGCGGCCACCGTGACGCGCTCGTCCACGATCAGGTCGGCGATCGCCGGGCCCGACAGGTCGGGACCGGGCATCACCAGCGCTGCGCCGGTCGCCACCGCGGCATGGGCCAGACCCCACGCGTTGGCGTGGAACATCGGCACCACGGGCAGGATCACGTCGGCCTCGCGGGCGCCCAGCGAGTCGACCGTCATCGCCCCCATCGTGTGCAGGAACGTGCTGCGATGCGAGTAGACGACGCCCTTGGGGTTGCCGGTGGTGCCGCTCGTGTAGCACATGCTCGCGGCTTGGTCCTCGTCGTCGACCCGGAACTCCACCGGGTCGGCAGCCGCGAGCAGCTGCTCGTAGTCGTGCAGCTCGAAACCCGCGAGGTCGGCCGGCACGTCTCCCTTGCCGTCGTCCATCAGCACGAGGTGGCGCAGCCGCTCGAACGTGGGGAGCAGCGGGGCGAGGAGGCCGAGCAGCGACCGGTCGACGAAGATCACCTCGTCGTCGGCGTGGTTGACGATGTACGTGAGCTGCTCGGGGAACAGCCGGATGTTGAGCGTGTGGAGCACCCGACCGGTGCACGGCGCTGCGAAGTACAGCTCGAGGTGGCGGGCCGAGTTCCAGGCGAACGTGGCCACGCGACCGTCGGCGGAGATGCCGAGGGCGTCGAGGACGCCGCCCAGCCGGCGCGTGCGCTCGGCCCACTCGCCGTAGGTGGTGCGCTCGCGCCCTCCCGCCGTGGCGGTGACGATCGTCTTGTGGGGGAAGTACCGCTCGGCCCGCTCGAAGAGGTGCGGGATCACGAGCGGCGCCGGCTGCATCAGGCCCTTCATGACGCCGCAACGTAACCGAGCCGGCGGTACCGTTCGGTACGCCGTGGACACCGCGACCGACCCCACCGTGCAGCGCCCCGCCTGGGCGCCGCTCACGCTGGTGGGCTTCGTCACGCTCGTGGTCTGCACCAACGTCGCCGCCGCCGTGTGGGCCACGTGGGTCATCAGCAACCCCGAGGGCCTCCTCGCGCTCTCGTCGCGCAACCGCTACCTCGCGCTCACCATCGCAGCCGGCGTGCCGCTGGCCGCCTTCGTGCTCATCGCGTTCCTCCGGCTCGCGACCGCGTTCGCGGTCTGCCACATGATCGGGCGGGCCTACAAGCACGAGGCCTACGGCTGGTTCACCCGCTACCTCGGCCTCACCCCAGAGTCGCTCGACGGCTTCACCCGCGGCTACGCCAAGGCGGAGTGGGCACTCGTCCCGTTCTTCGCGGGGAGCAACATCGTCGCGGTCATCAGCGGCGTGAACGGCACCTCGCACCGCCGCCTCGCCGTGCTCCTCTCGATCGGCATCGCCGCTCGGCTGGCGCTCATCTGGTGGCTGGCGCAGGTGTTCGAGGAGCAGCTCGTCGACTTCCTCACGTGGGTCCAGCGCTACCAGTGGTGGGCCATCGGCATCTCGGTGGCGCTCGTCGTGCTGGTGAACATGCGCAACTTCCGGCGCGGCGCCGCACGCTGATACAACCTGCGCATGGCAACCACCGCGCTCGGGGGCAACCCCGTCTCCACCGTCGGCGACCTCCCCTCGATCGGGGCGCCGGCACCGTCGTTCACGCTCACGGGCGGCGATCTGTCCGACGTCACGGTCGACCGGTTCGCCGGCAAGAAGATCGTGCTCAACATCTTCCCGAGCATCGACACGCCGGTGTGCGCCACGAGCGTGCGCACGTTCAACGAGCGGGTGTCGGGCCGCGACGACGCGGTCGTGCTGTGCGTGTCGGAGGACCTCCCCTTCGCGCAGTCGCGGTTCTGCGGCGCCGAGGGCCTCGCGAACGTCGTCCCGGCCTCCACCTTCCGGAGCGACTTCGGCGAGGCGTACGGCGTGGAGATGGCCGACGGCAAGCTCGCCGGCCTGCTCGCCCGCGCGGTCGTGGTGATCGACGAGTCGGGCACCGTGGTGCACAGCCAGCTCGTGCCCGAGATCGCGCAGGAGCCCGACTACGACGCCGCGATCGCGGCGCTCGGCTGACTCACAGCCCGAGCAGGGCGTCGAGCCCGAGCGTCAGCCCGGGGTGCTCGGCCACCCGCTTGCACGCCAGCACCACACCGGGCATGAAGCTGGTGCGGTCGTAGCTGTCCTGGCGCAGCGTCAGGGTCTGGCCCTGCGCACCCAGGATCACCTCCTGGTGCGCCACCATGCCCCGCATCCGCACCGCATGGAGCCGGATCCCGGCCGGGCCGGCACCACCGCGTGCACCAGGCACCACCTCGTGCTCGGTGGGGTCGGCGGCCCAGTCGGCCGACGCCGCTGCCATCCGGCGCGCCGTCGTGAGCGCGGTGCCCGACGGTGCGTCGACCTTCGCGTCGTGGTGCAGCTCGACGATCTCGGCCGTCTCGAAGAACGGTGCGGCGATCTCGGCGAAGCGCATCATCAGCACCGCCGAGATCGCGAAGTTCGCCGCCACCACGCACCCGGTGG
>JALOLG010000037.1 GCA_025456105.1 Ilumatobacteraceae bacterium
GGTCGCGTCTCGCACGTCTCGACTTCGAGCCACCCGACACCGGCACCTTCCGGTGCCTCGGCCTCGCGTACGACGCCGGTCGGGCGGGTGGCACCGCGCCGGCCTGGCTGAGCGCCGCGAACGAGGTGGCGGTCGACGCGTTCCTCGCCGGTCGCATCCGGTGGAATGCCATCCCTGACGTGTGCGTTGCCACCATGCAGATGCATGATGGAGGTACCCCCTCGACCGTCGACGACGTCATCGCCGCCGACGCCGAGGCGCGCCGAACGGCGCACCAGGTGCTGCAGGAGATGGCGGACGGAACCCGATGAAGGTCGACAAGATCAAGAGCGAGCTGATGGCGGGAGGCTCCGTGGAGGAGCTCCCCGACGACGAGCTGGCCGGGGGCTGGCGCGGCGCGCTCGGCCTGGCCGCGCTGGCCGCGCTGCTGGTGTGGCTGGCCGTGGTCAACATCTGGTGGTTCGTGTTCGTCGTCGGCGTGCTGATCGCGATCTTCCTGCACGAGGTCGGGCACTTCGCCACCGCCCGCTGGACGGGCATGAAGGCCACGCAGTTCTTCATCGGCTTCGGGCCGCGCCTGTGGAGCTTCCGCCGCGGCGAGACCGAGTACGGCGTGCGGGCCCTCCCGCTCGGCGCGTTCGTGCGGATCATCGGCATGAACAACATGGACGACGTCGCACCCGAGGACGAGCCTCGCACCTACCGATCGAAGAGCTACCCGCGCCGCATGCTGGTGATCACCGCCGGCTCGGTCATGCACATGATCCTCGCCGTCCTGCTGCTCTTCACCGTCTACCTGATCGACGGCGAGACCGTGCAGCGCCCCGGTGCGGAGATCACCGCGGTCGAGCCGAGCGGCCCCGCCGCGGCCGCGGGGCTGCGCGTGGGTGACGTGGTGCTACGTGTCGACGACGCCGAGGTGTCGGGCTCGGCGTCGCTGGGCGAGGCCATCCGGGCCAACGACCCGGGCGACGTGGTCGACGTCGTGGTCCTCCGCCAGGGCGAGGAGGTCACGATCGCCGTCGGCCTCGGTGCGAACACCGACGAGGACTCCCCGCTGTTCGGCAAGCCGTACGTGGGCGTCGGTTCGTCGAACGTCTGGGACACCGTCGACCACTCGGTCCTCGGGGCTGCCACCAACGCGGTCACCGACATCGGCCCCACCGCGTGGGAGTCGGCGCGCGGCGTGATCAAGGTGCTCAACCCGGTGACGGTGTTCGAGCACCTGGCCGGCACCACCGACGACATCTCCACGCGGCCCACCACGCTCGTCGGGGTGACGGGGCTGTCCGACGACGTGGGTGACACCCAGGGCTTCGTCGGCATCCTCTACCTGCTCGCGGTGCTGAACGTGTTCGTCGGGGTGTTCAACATGTTCCCGCTGCTGCCGCTCGACGGCGGCCACGCAGCGATCGCCACCTACGAGCGGATGCGCGAGCGCAACGGCGTCAGGTACCACGCGGACGTGTCGAAGATGATGCCCGTCGCGATGACGGTCATGGCCCTGCTGCTCTTCCTCTTCGTGTCGGGCCTGTACCTCGACATCACCGACCCCGTCGGCTGATCGGAGCGACCCCATGGACGTCACCACGCACTCGGCGACCCGTCGACCGACCCGCCAGATCCACGTGGGGTCGGTCGCCGTCGGTGGTGACGCACCCATCAGCGTCCAGTCGATGACCATCACGAAGACGGCCGATGTCGAGGGCACGCTGCAGCAGATCTACGCGCTCGCCGCCGCGGGCTGCGACATCGTGCGGTGCACCTGCAACGAGATCGAGGCGGCCGAGGGTCTCGCGCAGATCGTGCCGCGGTCACCGATCCCGGTCATCGCCGACATCCACCACCAGTACAAGATGGCGCTGGCGGCGCTCGAGGCGGGGGTGCACGGGCTGCGCCTCAACCCCGGCAACATCCGGCGCCCCGAGCACATCAAGTCCGTCGCCTCCGAGGCGCGCGATCGTGGCGTGCCGATCCGCATCGGCGTCAACGCCGGTTCGCTCGATCCGGCGCTCTACGACAAGTACGGCGGCCCCACCCCCGAGGCGATGGTGGAGTCGGCCCAGCAGGAGATGGCGTACTTCGACGAGGTCGGATTCGACCTGATCAAGATCTCCGTCAAGGCGTCGAGCGTCCCGCTGATGGTCGAGGCGTACCGCCAGCTCTCGGCGGTCACCGATCATCCGCTCCACCTCGGCGTCACCGAGGCTGGTCCGCCGCCGGCCGGCCTCGTGAAGGCCACGGCCGGCATCGCGACGCTGCTGATGGAGGGCATCGGCGACACGATCCGGTACTCGCTCACCGCAGACCCCGTCGAGGAGGCGCGAGCCGGTCGTCAGCTCCTCGAGGCGCTCGGACTGCGCGAGCGCAAGAACGTCGATCTCATCGCCTGCCCGTCGTGCGGTCGCGCCGAGATCGACGTCATCGACGTCGCGAAGCGCGCCATGGACGCGTTCGGCGAGCGGGAGATCCCGCTCCAGGTGGCCGTGATGGGGTGCGTCGTGAACGGGCCGGGCGAGGCCCGAGAGGCCGACATCGGCATCGCGGCGGGCAACAAGCGCGGGCACCTGTTCGTGAAGGGTCGCAACGTCGCCGTCGTGCCCGAGAGCGAGATGGTCGAGGCGCTCGTCGACTGGGCGGAGTTCATCCACGAGCACGGCGTGGAGGCGGCCCTCACGCGGGTCGACACGACGCTCGCCGAGCGCGAGGCCGCACGCGATCGATCGGCGCTGCTCGACGCCAAGGGCGCGGACGCGAACCACGCCACCGAGCGGATCGTCGAGATCCGCAAGACGGTGTCAGACACCTGAACGTGTGAAGATCGGCGCATGCAGCCGCTCGACGTCATCCACACCATCGCCGGACCCACCGGCGACATCGGTGCCGCCTTCTACTTCGACCCCGCCACCCTCGAGGTCGGCCAGCAGCTCGGGCTCGACGGCTTCCGGTTCTACGTCCTCGGCCGGGGCGGGGTGCTCGGTGATGTCGAGCCCGACGTGGTGCTCGCCGCGTTCGGCTACTTCGAGCCCGGCCTGGTGGCCAAGATGTGGCGGTCGGCGTGCGAGGTCATGGCACCCCGGGAGGCGGCGCGGGCGTACGTGGGGTGCATGGCGACGTTCGGTCGCGCCCGCTTCGCCGACGTGCCCGGCCTGACCGCCTACTGCGATGCCGCCGAGCGGGTGATCGCCGCCACCGACCCGTCCGCGCTGCCGCTGTTCGCCGGCCTGCGGGCCGAGCCGCTGCCCGACGACGCACCCGGCCGGGCCGCGCACCTGGCGATGGTGCTCCGCGAGCTGCGCGGGTCCGCGCACCTGGTGGCGGTCCGCGCATCGGGCCTGCGCTCGGAGGTCGCGCACGCCATCAAGCGGCCGAGCGACGTCGGCATGTTCGGCTGGGCCGACGCCCCGGCGGTCACCGACGACGACCGCGCCCGGCACGCGCGCGCCGAGACCCTCACCGACGAGATCCTGCTGCCGTCGTTCGAGGTGCTCGACGACACCGCCGGCGACGCGCTCGTGGCAGGCACCCGCGCCATGCACGCCGCGCTCACGAGCTGACGACGAACACCCGCGCCACCGGCTCGAGCACCTCACCGGGCGGCAGGTACCACGCGCCGCCGTGGGTGTCGATGACGAGCTCGTGTCCGCGCGAGCGGTGGTGCGCCCCGGCCTCGAGCCGGACCAGCGCGATCCCCAGCTCGGGCAGCTCGTAGCGGCCGGTGTCGGGGAGCACGGGCGTGACGAGCGGTGTCGGGTCGACGACGGCCAGAAGGTCGTCGACGTCGACGTGCTTCGCGGTGAGCCCGCCGCGCACGACGTTGTCGCTCGCACCCATCAGCTCGACCCCGGCACCGCGCAGGTACGAGTGGAGGTTGCCCGCCGAGAGCCTGATCGCCTCGCCGGGCTGCAGCGTCACGTGGTTGAGCAGCAGCGTGGCGACGACGCTCGGATCGCCGGGATGGCGACGGTCGAGCTCGACGACCCACGCCGCGGGCGCGTTGGACGCGGCCCGACATGCGGCCACGACGTCGTCGGCGGCGACGTGCCGTCGGTAGATCGCCTCCAGGGCAGCACCTGGTCCGCGGGTGCGCAGCACCTCGGCGAGCACCGTCGCACCGATCGACTCGAGCAGGTCGAGGGTGGCCGCCACGGGTCGGATGCCGCAGAACGCCTCGACGTCGGTGAGCGCGCACAGCAGCTCGGGCTTCGGGTTCGGGTCGGGGTACCGGCCCTCGGCGTGGCCCCGGCGGGCCTGATCGGCGTTCGGGTGGGTCTGCAGCGACAGCGGCTCGCCGGCCGCGAGCACCTTGAGGAGGTAGGGGAGCGGACCGGTCAGATCGGCGAGCGGCCGGCCGTCGCTGAGGTGCGACGGCGCCGCCGGATGGGTGCCGAGCCACCACTCGGCCCACGGGCGGCCGTCGGGCTCGACGCCGAACCAGCGGGGCAGGAACTCCGGGTCGCCCCACGCATAGTGCTGGACGGCACCGACGACGGGGATCACGGGCGCTCGGCGATGTTCGCTCGGTGCTTCGTGGCCGCCGCGATGATCCGGAACGATGCACCCACGATCGTCAGCGTCACGAGGATGTTCAGGGTCACGATCGCCCGCGCCGTCTGGCCGGTGGGGGTGATGTCGCCGAAGCCGACCGTGGCGGCGGTGACCACCGTGAAGTACACGGCGTCGATCTTCGTCTCCAGCCCGTGCATCTGGTCGTACTCGACGCCGAGCAGGTAGTACGCGGTCGAGAACGCCATGATCAGCAGCGTCGCCATCGTGACCGAGTCGCGGAGCGCGATCCGGATCGGGTGCTCGGCCTCGAGGATCTCCCGGTAGGCGGTGAGTGCGATGGGGATGAAGCCGAGCGCCACCAGCGCGATCAACCCGGCTGCGAACGCGACGCCGAGGTCGCCGTCGAGCGGGAGGGTCGCGTAGGCGAGCACGACCACGACGGCCATGATCGCTCGCCTCCAGCCGTGCACGGGCCGAGCATAGGAGCCCGACCCGTCAGAACAGGCGGAGGTCGTCGGGCCGCAGGCCGCGCAGCTCGTCGTAGTCGACCTCGACCCATCGGAAGCCGCGCGACTCGGCGAGCACCCGCGCCTGCGGCTTCACCACCTGGGCGACGAAGACGCCCCGGATCGCGCCGAGCGAGGAGTCGAGCTGCAGCCGCTCGATGTAGCGGGCGAGCTGCTCGACGCCGTCGATCTCGCCGCGGCGCTTCACCTCCACGGCCACCACCGCGCCGTCGGCGTCGCGGCACACCAGGTCGACCGGACCGATCGCGGTCGGGTACTCGCGGCGCACGAGCGTGAGGCCCGGCTCGATCGCGTGCGGCGCCGCAGCGAGCAGCTCCTGCAGGTGCGCTTCGACACCGTCCTTCTGGAGTCCGGGGTCGTCGCCCAGCTCGTGCTCGTGGTCGGACAGCACCTCGTGGAGGTGGATCGTGAGCGTCTCGCCCTGCTTGTTGGTGACGACCCAGCGCTCGCCCTCGTCACGGAGGGTGTTGGGGGCGTTCATCCAGTTGAGCGGCTTGTACGCGCCGCCGTCGGCGTGGATGGCGACGCACCCGTCGGCCTTCACCATCACGAGGCGGACGGCCTCGGGCAGGTGGGCCGACAGCCGGCCGTCGTAGTCGACGGTGCAGCGCGCGACGACGAGGCGCATCAGCGCGTGGACTCGACGTGGTCGCGCATGCGCTTCTGGATGAGCTCGCGCCGAGCCTGCAGCTCGCGGTAGGTGAGCCCCTGCACGTCCTTCTCGAGCCCGAAGCCCGCCTTGACGCCGTCGAGGTTCACCTCCACCTGCGTGTGGTCGATGCCCAGCTCGCGGCCGAGCCGCTCGCCGTGGCGCTCGGCGAACATCAGCGAGATGTGGCCGATCTCGGCGAGCAGGTCGAGATCCGGCGCCAGGCGGGCGATCGCCCCGTCGAGGAACACCATGTTCTTGACGTAGAGCATGAGCTCCTTGGGCATCTTCGCGCCGTAGCCGAGCATCGCCTTCACCACCCGCTGGACCTCGGCCACCATCTCCTCGCCCGTGAGCGTGGTGGGGTCGATCGGGTCCTGGTCGAGGCGGAGGTCGCGGATCACGGCGTCGAGGTCGGTGTCGACCGGCAGGGCGCCGAGGTCGCGCAGCGCGGCCATCTGGGTGCGCACGTCGTTGGTGGTGGCGCCGAGCATCAATCGCAGGAAGGCCAGCCGGCGCTCGCCCGTGAGCCGTCCGACGATGCCGAAGTCGAGCAGCGCGGTGCGGCCGTCGGGGAGCACGAACAGGTTCCCGCCGTGCAGGTCGCCGTGGAAGATGCCGTGGACGAGGGCGCCCTCCATGAGCGCCACCATCGCCGTGCGGACGACCTCGTGGGTGTCGACGCCGGCGTCGCGCATGCCGGCCACGTCGTCGAAGTTGAACCCGCTCACCCGCTGCATCACGAGCACCCGCCGGGTGACCAGCCGGGGATGGGGTCGCGGGACGACGTAGCCCTGCTGGCCGAGGTCGTGGAGCATGGCGGCGACGTCGACCATGTTGGCGGCCTCGAGGCGGAAGTCGAGCTCCTCGACGATCGTCTCGGCGAACAGCTCGACGAGCGCCGGTGGGTTGGCCAGCGCCGTGACGGGGATGCGACCCACCAGGTGCGGTGCGAGCCACGCCATCGCACGCAGGTCCTTGCGGACGAGCGTGGCGACGGCGGGCCGCTGGACCTTGACCACGACGTCCTCGCCGGTGCGGAGCCGTGCCGCGTGGACCTGCGCGATCGACGCGGCGGCGAGCGCGGTCGGTTCGAAGTGATCGAACACGTCCTCCAGGCGGGCGCCGAGGTCCTCCTCCACCGTGCGGCGGACCACGTCGAAGGGCTCGGCGGGCACCTGATCGCGGCACCGCTTGAACTCCTCCACCAGCGCAGCGGGGAACAGCCCCTCACCCGAGGAGATGATCTGGCCGAGCTTGATGTAGGTGGGGCCGAGGGTCTCGGCGCCCCGGCGCAGGCGTCGCGACAGGTCGGCGGTGCTCGCGCCCGGGGTCGTGTCGAAGGCGCCGCGGCGCTTGCGCCACGCCCACGTACCGACCGCGCGGGTGAGGTGGGCCGCCACGGTGGCCACTCGCGCGCCCGGCGGGATGCGCGACGGCCGGGTGAGGACGGGCACCTCGTCGCGCGCAGCGGTGCGGAGGCGATCGACCACGGGCATCCATGCGATGTCGGCGCGGTCGAGCACCCAGGGGGCGGTCTCGGGGAACGCCCCCCATGTGCGGTCGGCCGGTTCGGTCATGACTGCCATGATGCCGGTGGCCGGGCCGATTCCGCCTCTCGTGCCCTGCTGTAGCGTCCGTCACATGGCGCTGCCCGACCGCTGGATCACCGACACGCGCGTGTCCACCCGGTATCCCGTGTACACGCGGGCGAACGCCGGCGAGGTCCTGCCGGAGCCGGCGAGCCCGCTGGGCTGGACGCTGGTGTTCGCTCCCGGCGTCAACGAGGGCTGGCGCGACTGCCAGATCCGGGTCGGCACGTGCGATCCCGACGAGGTGACCGCCGACGAGGTGACCGGGCTGTTCGGCGGGCGGCTCTACATCAATGCGTCCCTCGCTCGGCTGTTCGGTGTGCGCGGGCCCGGCCTGAGCGCAGAGATGGTCGACCAGGCGTACTTCGGGGAGCACCCCGACGTCCCGCCCTACGTGCCCGAGCCGTGGCACGAGAGCGCAGCCGCCACCGAGCGGCTGGCTGCGTGGATGGGGTCGGTGCTCATGGCGCCCGACCTCGACGTCCTGCTCGACGACCGGGCCGAGGCCGAGCGGGTGCGAGCCGAGCGCCCCGACCTGTCGAGCGCCACCGACGCCGAGCTCGTCGAGCGTGCGCGCTCGCTCGTCCCGCTCGTTCGGCGGCTGTTCGATCGTCACCTCGAGATGACGGCGGGCACGTCGATCGGCACCGGTGTCCTCGCTCAGGTCGCCGCGGCGGTGGGTGATCCGACGCTCCCGCTCACCCTGATCACGAGCGTCGGCGACGTCGACTCGGCGCTGCCGAGCCACGAGATGTGGGCGCTGTCACGCCTCGACCGATCGAGTCCCGAGTACCGGTCGGGGTTCTCGTCCTTCGTCGAGCGGCACGGCAGCCGAGGCCCGAACGAGTGGGACATCCACAGCGAGACGTGGGAGACCGAGCCGGCGCTGGCGGAGGCCCTGATCGACGTGATGCGCTCCGCTCCCGACGACGCCGACCCGGCTCGCCGTGACGCCGTCAACACCGCCGCCCGCGAGGAGGCTGCGGCACGGGTGCACGAGGTGCTGGCCGATCAGCCCGAGCTGCTTGCCACGTTCGAGACCGGTCTGCGCAGCGCGCACCTGTACCTGGCGGGTCGTGAGCGCGCCAAGACCACGATCATCTCGGTGGTCCACGAGATCCGCATGGCGGTTCGCGAGCTGGGCCAGCGCTACGACTACCCGCTCGACGTGATCACGATGCTGCTCGCCGACGAGCTCGAGG